>VGNY01000053.1 GCA_016865895.1 Chloroflexota bacterium
CTGTAGCTAAATCCTGAGCATAATAAGGCAGATGATGAGGCTCCAGAGTATCGGCAACTAATTCTACTATCTCAGGCAGCAAAAGCATTCGCCGTATCAAAGTCAATTCTGGCTCGGTGACGAGCAAAGAAGCATCACCGCGGGCATAATCTATTCCCCTTTCTTTGGCTAGCCGCAGTATACTGGCGATGCGGGCATGAGCATATTGAACATAATAAACCGGGTTATCCGCTGATTGCTTTTTGGCTAACTCCAGGTCGAAATCCATCTGGGCATTGGCGGAACGAGACAAGAAGACGAAACGGCAGGCATCCGGCCCAACTTCCTCAATCACTTCTTTTAAGGTGATAATATCGCCGCTCCGCTTGGAGGCCCTGACTATCTCCTGGCCACGGCGTAGTGTAACGAGTTGACATATTATAAGTTTGAGTCGTTCTGGATTGATGCCCAGGGCGTTGACCACCGCTAGCATGCGGGGGACATGTCCCTGGTGGTCTGCCCCCCAGATGTTGATGACAGTATCGAAGTGCCGTTCTAAGAATTTGTTGAAATGATAGGCGGCATCGGAGGCGAAATATGTAGGTGAGCCATCGCTCCGTACTAACACATTGTCTTTATCTTCACCTAGGGCAGAAGATACAAACCAGGTGGCGTTTTCCTTTTCTGTCACATAGCCGCCGTCTTTCAGTATCTTCATAGTTTTTTCATATTGGCCACTCTGGTACAGACTCTGCTCGCTGAACCAGACATCGAACTTCACGCCAAGCAGCTCAAGGTCTTGTCTTATCACTTCCATGATTTTGCTAACCCCGATCACGCCCAGTTCTCGAATGGCAGTGTCTTCAGGCATTGTAAGGAAACGGTCGCCTTCTTTGCCAATAATTTCTTTGGCTAAATCAACCATGTAGTTGCCTAGATAGCCATCGCCTGGCATCTCAGCGTCTTTACGTAGGCATTGTTGATAGCGCACGTAAAGTGAACGATTGAAGGCATCTAATTGGCTGCCAGCGTCATTAATATAATATTCTTTCTCTACAGTATAGCCGGCGGCACAAAGCATGTTAGCCAGGGTACTACCCAATACACCACCGCGACCGTGGCCGACATGAAGAGGTCCGGTGGGATTGACACTGACAAACTCAATCTGAACAGACCTGCCACCGCCCACATCAATATTTCCGTAAGAGTCACCAGCGTCTAAGATGATTTCCACCTGTTTTGTCAGCCAATCGGTGCTGAGTCTAAAATTGATGAAGCCCGGAGAGACAACAACTATACGGGCAAGTTCAGGGAGGGGTGGCATAAGCTCAACGAGTTTCTCAGCGACTGCTGGAGGAGACATGTTTGTTGCCCTGGCCAGTTTTAGCGGAAGGCTTGAGGCATAATCGCCGTGTTCAGGGTTTTGCGGCCGTTCTATAATCACTTCAGACAATGCGGTAGTGGCAAGCAGTCCTTGCTGCTGAGCCGCTGTTACAGCTTGCTGTAAAGCTTTAGCCAGTTTATGCTTGATAATCATTGATATTAGCTCACTAATGTAGCGCGTCCCCCGCCTTGCGGGGCGGGATAGCCTCGCTACAGAAAGATGACCCCAAAGTGTCCAACTACATTGAAATTAGATTGTCGGTAAACATTCTCAACCATCAGTTTTAAACACTATTATATATTAGAACTATGGTCAAGTTTCAAATCAGCTCAGTTCACCATTGGTTTGCCACATTCGGGCTAGCTCCTGAGCCAGGAGGTGATGTTCAGGCGTCTCGAGGCCAGAGTCACGCTGGAAAAGGGAGATTGCCTCGTTTCGAGCTAGTTCCAAAAGCGGAGTATCGGACAACCTGGCCATGCGGAGGTCTGGTAAACCGCTCTGGCGGGTACCGAAAAACTCACCTGGCCCTCGCAGCTCCAAGTCCTTTTCAGCCAAAGCGAAACCATCCTGGGTTTCCTCAATGGCTTTCAGCCTTTGGGTCCCTTCAGGCGATGGATTTTCAGCCAAAAGTAAGCAGTAACTCTGTTTTTCACCCCGCCCCACTCTGCCACGGAACTGATGTAGCTGTGATAAGCCAAAACGGTCGGCTGCCTCGACAAGCATAACGGTTGCATTAGGCACGTCAATGCCCACTTCCACTACTGGTGTAGATACCAGGATATCGAGCTTGCCATCTCGGAAGCTTTGCATCACTTTTTCTTTATCTGTGGCTGGCATACGCCCATGAAGTAGTCCGAGTTTCAAATCAGGGAAGACTTCCCTGGATAACCGCTCATACTCAGCTACTGCTGCCGTGGCTTCGATGCTTTCTGATTCCTCAATAAGAGGGCAGATTATAAAGGCCTGCTGCCTGGCAGCGATTTGCCGACGGATAAAGTCATATGTTCTGCCCCTATAATCAGGCTTAAGCCACCTTGTCTTTATCTCCCGCCTGCCCGGGGGCAACTCATCTATAACTGAAAGGTCTAAGTCACCATAAAGGGTTAACGCCAGAGTCCGTGGAATTGGGGTAGCCGTCATTACCAGTATGTGAGGGTTAAATCCTTTCTGACGCAAGGCGGAGCGTTGCAAAACCCCAAAGCGATGTTGCTCATCAACCACCGCTAGACCAAGTTTAGAGAATTCTACCCCCTTTTGAATAAGGGCATGCGTCCCGATGATAACATCTACTTTGCCCTCTTGAATTTGCTGATGTAAAGTTCCCTTTTCTTTTTCGCTCAGACTTCCGGTTAGTAAAGCAAAGGTAACAGGACGAGGAAAAAGCCCGTGGTAGCAGCAGACATTATCCTGTTCATCCTTTTGGCTGCTTACCTTGGATAGAAGCTGGCAGATGTTATGGAAGTGCTGTTCAGCCAGTATCTCAGTGGGTGCCATCAGTGCCCCCTGATAACCGTTATCAGCAGCTACCAGCAAGGCGGCTGTAGCCACCACAGTTTTACCGCTGCCCACCTCGCCCTGGAGAAGGCGTGACATTGGTTTTGACTTTTGCAAATCAGCGAAGATTTCCTGAAGCACTCGTTGCTGCGCTCGGGTCAAGGTGAATGGCAGAGAGTTCAGGAACTTGTGGATGTTTTCCCTGTTTATCTCGAGAGCGTTACCCGGTTGGCTTTCCTGCCAGTCTCGTTTCTTGCTGAGCACTCCTAATTGAAGAAGGAAAAGTTCATCGAAAGCCAGGCGTTTTCTCGCCTCTGCTTTCATCAGATGACTATCTGGATAATGAGCCTGGATAATTGCCTGGGGCAACTCTAGGAGTTGGCGCCGACTTTTAATTTCCTGCGGTAAGAAATCGGTCACCTGCCATGCCCAATTATCAATAGCTGTTTTGACTAGGTTTCTTGTTTGGCGAGGATATAGCCCCCGAGTTAAGGGATAGACCGGTACTAATCGTCCGGTATGAATCAGCTCTTTATCTTCAACCAGTTCCCACTCCGGCGACTCGAAGACTTTTTGCCCTCTAAATTCAGTCACCTTACCGCTAAGCACCATCTGGGCGTTGGTTGGGAAATTCTTAGCCAGAAAGGGTTGATTAAACCAAACCGCCCTTATGTTGCCCGTATCATCACCGACAATGACTTCGGTGCCCTGATGGGTACCCAGCCTGGCTATTCGAGCTTCCCACACAGTGGCTAAGACAGTCTGTTCCTCATCGAATTCAAGCTCAGCGATAGGTCTTCTTTGACTGTAGTCAATATGACGCCTGGGGAAGAAATAAAGCAAGTCACGAATTGTCTTTACTCCCAGCTTGGCCAGCTTACTGGCTGAACTGGCCGCAATGCCTTTAACTACTGTTACCGGCGAGTCTAGTCCTACATCAACCATTGAAATAGGGGTTCTGGAATCAGTGGATGGACGGCTGGCTGTTACAGAGCGGATTTGGCTCTTCTTTATAGCTTTAGCTACTGCTGCTTCTTCGGCTCGAGCTAGCCAATCAAGAGCATCCTTTACCCATGCTTTGCGCTTATCTATGTCCCAAGCGGCATAATTGGAGTCAGCTAGCTGAAGTTGGTTGAAACTAGCTAGAAGTTTGGGGGAATTTATTTTGTCTTTGGTTTCTCTTGCCCATTTGAGAAGAAATTTGTCGAGCCCACCGATTACTGCTGTGTTGGCGTAATTTCTCTGGCATTCCAATTTGAGTATGGTGCGTAGAGGCTCGACTTCTATGAGCGGAGGAGCTGTCACTAACCTTCACCTTCTCTAAGTCTCTAAGTGCCACCAGCAGAACACCGGCGCCAACGTGCACTCCTAATGCTGCTCTGGCCCTGAATAGCTACACTGCTATCATTCCAAGGAAACTATGTAATAATAGTGAGGCTGTCCGCCGGATACCATCTCCACCTGCTTTTCAGGGTACTTCTTGCGGATTTCCTGATTCACTTGTTCTGCTTCAGGAGCTTCGACATCAGCACCGAAATACACGGTTATCACCTCTGCTGATTTGATGCCAGCTTTGCCGAGAGCTTGGAACAGAACCCCGGTGATGCTATCACCAGCAGCCACCAAATCTTCATCATCTACAATGGCAATTGCTTGCCCCTTCTTTATCTTCAAACCTTTTATCTGGGTGGTACGTGCTGCTTTGGTGATTTCGACAGTCTTCACCGTGGCTATAACTTCCTCCATAGCCTGAACATTTTCTTCCAGGCCGCCTTCATAGTTAAAAGCGATAATAGCGGCTATCCCTTGAGGCATAGTCCTGGTCGGTATTACAGTGACTTCCTTAGATGTTAACGAGTGAACCTGAGAGGCAGCAAGGATAATATTCCTATTGTTTGGCAACAGAATTATTTTCTGTGCTGGCACCGACTCAACTGCTTGCAGTATCTCCTGAACGCTGGGATTCATCGTCTGTCCACCCGGGACTATCGCTGCCGCTCCGAGACTCTTGAAGACCTCTCTCATCCCGCTTCCAGCAGCTACAGCTACTACACCGATATCCAGTTGTGGCCTTCTTCCCCTCTGCATCTCAAGAAAGCCGACATGCTGGTCATCCATATTCTGAATCTGTAGCTGGTGCAAAGTGCCCAAAGAGGTGGCATACCGTATAACGCTGCCAGGATCATACGTATGGATGTGAACCCTAACCGTAGCCTCATCACCAACGACGACAATAGACTGCCCCTTACTTTCCAATTTCTTTCTGATTTTGTCTGGATTAAGTTTATAACCTTCGAGCAAGAAATTGGTGCAATAGCCATACGCTTCTTCTGGCTCGGCTGCCAATTGAACTGCTTCAGAGGTCGCAGGTAAGTCAGCGGTAACCAATTGTGGTCTCCGGTATTTCAGCTCCTCTGCTTTTCCTTCCAGATAACGAAGGGCGCCTTCTAAGAGCACATATACACCTTGTCCACCGGCATCAACGACCCCAGCTTCAAGTAGGACAGGTAGCAAAAAGGGAGTCTTAGCCACCGAATCCTTGGCCGCTTCAACAGCGGCTTCTGTTACAAAGGTTATGTCATTTGGCTTGGCTCGAGCCGCCTCTTCAGCAGCCTTGGATATATCCCGAATTACTGTCAACATAGTCCCTTCTACTGGCTGTGATAGCCCTTTATAAGCGGCGCGTGATGCCTCGCTTAATGCCATCGCCCAGTCATTCCCGTTAATAGATTCCTTCCCATAAAGCTCTTTGGCCAAGCCACGGAAGAACTGTGACAGAATCACGCCTGAATTGCCGCGGGCTCCCATCAGTGCGCCCTGGGCCATTGCCTTAGACACTGCAGAGACACTATGGTCTGAAACACGGTCAGCTTCTTCTATGACGGCACGCATGGTGAGAAACATGTTCGTCCCCGTATCACCATCAGGCACAGGAAAAACGTTTATGGCATTGATGTCAGGGACGCTTTTCTCCAGCCAACTGCTGCCGGCGGCAAACATATCTCTGAATTCCTGACCGCTGCAGGAATGAATCTGTCTCATTCTTTCTCCTTTGTTTAATCGGGAAATTGTGGTATAATTCTACTCCTGTTGTCAAGAGCAACTTGTGTAGTGTACTTTCTTGTCACCATGAGCGGTAGCGAAGGGTCTCTAGATTCTTCGGTTGCTTCGCTCCCTCAGAATGACAAGTGGGATAGTGAGACAGTCTGAGTGGTGGAAAAGGAGTTAAGATTTGGCTACAAAATGTGATATCTGTGGCAAAACCGCACACTTTGGTAATAGAGTAAGCCACTCCAAACAGCATACCAGACGACGCTGGCTGCCTAATATCCAGCCAGCTACGGTTATGATTGATGGAAAATCGAAGCGGCTTAATCTGTGTACTCGTTGTCTGCGCAGTCATCATAAACTAGTCCACTAAACCAAGTGCCTTTTTCATTTCCTTCAATGCCTCGCCGGCTCCCTGCTTAGAATTGAAAATTGCAGCTCCGGCAACCAGAACCTCAGCTCCAGCTTCAACTACCTTCGAAGCTATCTTGGCATTGATACCACCGTCAACTTCCATCTCTGCCCTGACTTGCCTATCATCCAAGATTTCCCTGAGTCGGGCTATCTTAGTCATCGTACTCTCGATGAAGGCTTGACCGCCGAAACCGGGATTAACGGTCATAACCAGCACCAGGTCGAGCATAGGAAGGACTTCGTCCAGCGAGCTTAGTGGAGTGGCTGGGTTCAGTGCCACTCCTGCTTTGACTCCTAGACTCTTTATCGCCTCAATCATGCGATGCAGATGTGTGCAGGCCTCAACATGTACCGTGATAATATCGGCTCCAGCCTCAGCAAACTGTGAAATGTGGGCCTCCGGCCGTTCAATCATCAAATGTACATCCAGAGGGAGGTCAGTCCGGGAGCGGAGCGAAGCCACCACTGGAGCACCAATGGTTATGTTAGGCACGAAATGCCCATCCATTACATCAACATGGATGTAGTCAGCGCCAGCCTTGGTCACTTCAGCAATTTCTTCTCCAAGACGGCTGAAGTCAGCAGAAAGAATTGACGGCGCTATTTTGATTCGTCTACTTTTCATCTCCCATCCCAACAAGCTTTCTAGCTCGTGATAGAGCGGCTGCTACCTGCTTTGGAGCATTCCGAGCTGCGACCGACATTTCTATGGTGATACCATGTACATCCTTGGCGAAAAGAAGTGAAAATTTGCCCATATTCGTTTTAACTTAGCTCTCAGAGGCTTTTATTTATTGCCGATAACATATTGTACTAACTTACCTGCATGCTGTCTAACTTTACCTGCAGTGCTGTGCGCCTGACGGAAAGGCAACCCCTTTCCCACCAGCTAGTCAGCTAGAGCAGTAGCTAACATGTAGCTGTCTGTCATGACATTCGGCATCCGAATGGCATTGAGTTTCAGCGTCTTTATCAGCCCGGCAAACACTTCCAGCGATGACAAAAGCCTATCCACGGTATCGAAAAAGCCTCTCTTTGTCTTCTTGCATATCCCGATTATAAGCTAGAGGCAGCTCTTTCAACTCGCCAGCCTGCAAATTGCCTTATAAAGCCACGCCCAATCTGGAGCCAGATTAAAAGCCTGCATTAACTTCTTCTCAGCCAAGCCATAATTCCCCTCATCGCGATATGATATTGCCTGCTCAATACATTCTTGGGCTGCGGCAGGTTGGGAATCTTTCTGCTTACCTTGTTCTAAATTCTTAAGCCTCCGCTTGGCATAGGACTTAAGAAATATGCTATCAACAAAAGAGGGTGACGGCATACTGGTAGCCATCCGGAAGGCATTTACAGCTTTCTGCCTTTCCCCCATGTACATATAGGCTTCACCCAAGACCAAGTAGCTATCAATTTGACTCGGGTCACAATTAAGAGCTTGATTCAATTCGTCAACAGCTAATTGAAGGCACTTCTCCAAGCTCGTGCTGTCTCCGATACCGCGTGTAACTGCCAATAGAGGTGCTGCCACATACGCTTTGCCGAGCTCAGTATGATACCTGCCGATTTCAGGATTCAGTTTTATCGCCTCTTTAAAATGCTCCACTGCCATGTCGAAGTCGAATTCCTGTCCTTTTCGATTGCGATAATATAGTCCTTGCCGAAAATGTTCCTCAGCTTTGTCTAGAGATGGCTGGCGAAACAGATGCATAATAATCTATTTTACAGCTATTCTCCTTGTTATTGCGAGCGAAACGTGACAGAGAGCGTTTAGCAATGCACCGGAGGATTTTAGTTTTGGCATTACCACTGACATGTAGCCCCGTCCCGCTTTGCAGGATAACCTCGGGAACTCGACCCTAAAGGGTCGGGGCTACATTAACACTAGGAATAGATTGTCGCTAAACACTCTCATTACTTCGAAATTGTCTGAATATGAATTGCTATGCTATACTGCGGCTCTGACACTACGAATCGCTGCTGAGGCATGGACGAGGCAGCTGGAAAAGTCTCTACTCTTGTAGGAGCGTATTGGTGCGTGGCTTCGTATTTCTTGAGAATGACCCATTCTCACCTATCCGCTACATCTACCGTGTAAGCGGCATACTCTACTCCGGGAAAAGCCGATATCAGGAAATAGTGGTACTGGAGAGCCCAGATTTTGGGAAAATGCTGGTTCTGGACGGTGTGGTTCAACTGACAGAAAGAGACGAATTTTTCTACCATGAGATGCTTGCACATGTGATACTTCATGCTCATCCCAACCCCAAGACTGTTCTGATTGTTGGAGGGGGAGACGGAGGGACTTTGCGAGAGGTACTTAAGCACAGCTCAGTAAAAAGGGTCCAACTGGTCGAGCTGGATAGACAAGTAATTGAAGTTTCCAAGCGTTTCTTCCCCGGGCTCGCCGGAGGCTTTTCAGACCCACGTGTACATGTAAAGTGCATGGATGGCACACACTACGTTAGACAGGCAGGAGACCATTTTGACGTAGTCATAGTCGATGCCACTGACCCAGTGGGCTATGGCAAGCGCCTGTTTACCGACCAGTTCTTTGCTGATGTGCTGTCTGTACTGAGCGAGACAGGTATGTTCGTAATCCAGACAGAGTCGCTTCACTTTCATCATAAGTTCGTGGCTGATATGCAGATTAGACTCAGTAAACTGTTCAAGGTTGTAGAGCTTTATTGTATCCCATTGGCTACATATGCAGGCAACTGGTGGACATTCTCTATTGCATCGACCAAGCATCCAGTAGATGCACAAAACAGGAAACAAGAAGTCATCACTAAGTACTATGATGAGGAAGCTCATAAGAAAGCTTTCGTGCCACGTAACCTGCATAGGAAGCTACTCGATGGTAGCCTGGATTGGTAGCTGGAATGGGAAGCAGCCAGGTATTTCCATATGAGGGCATGGTTCAGCCTCTCAACTTTTCAGACAAAAAACTGTCCAGTTTTTAAAAATTTTTTGAAAAACAGCACAAAAAGGTATTGACAAGCTGTATATGAAGTGCTAGGATTTTTTCAAATATTTTATACCAGGGACTATCCTGGAGCCAGGCGGCCCTTGATGCAAAAGGACAATATCTTGGCTCTGTAATATTAGATGTGTCCTGCCGCACAAGGAGGGGTAGTTTACACAAGAGGCGAGCTTTTATCTCGCCAAGCGTGAGTGCAAACGAAGGACGAGCTCCAAATGGAGCTCGTTTTCTTTTTATAGGAAAACCAAAGTAGAAGGAGAGAGGCAGTCATGAGAAAAAAGAACGTAATCATTATTGGTTCAGCGGGAAGAGATTTTCACAATTTCAACATGTATTTCAAGGACAACGATGAGTACAACGTGGTCGGGTTCACCGGCTCGCAACAAGTGCCAGGTATCTCCGGAAGAAAATATCCGCCAGAGCTGGCAGGTGCCCTGTATCCGAAGGGAATTCCAATCTACGCTGAGGAGGAATTGCCGCGGCTTATTAAGGACCTAAAGGTTGATTACTGTGTCTTTTCCTACAGTGATGTTACTTATCAGCATGTGATGGGTATCGGAGCAATTGTCGAAGCAGCCGGTGCCAACTACATGATGCTTGGCCCCAATGACACCATGCTACAAAGCAAGAAACCTGTTATCGCGGTGGGTGCAGTGAGAACAGGCGCCGGTAAAAGCCAGACATCGAGAAGTATTGTCGGTCTCCTTATGAAACAGGGGCTTAAAGTTGTTGCCGTACGCCATCCCATGCCCTATGGTGACCTGATTGCCCAGAGGGTGCAGCGATTTGCTGAGCTCAGTGACTTAGAGAAGTATAACTGTTCCGTCGAGGAGATGGAAGAGTACGAGCCCCACGTCATACGCGGAAATGTCATCTATGCGGGGGTAGATTACGCGGCCATCCTGAAGGCTGCAGAAAAAGACCCTAAAGGCTGCGATGTAATCCTCTGGGACGGGGGAAACAACGATTTCCCCTTCTTCAAGCCCGACCTGATGGTTACTGTTGCTGACCCTCACCGACCGGGCCATGAGCTCTGCTATTATCCCGGAGAAATCAACCTACGAATCGCTGATGTGGTGGTCATCAATAAAATTGACACTGCCGCTCCGGAGAATATCCAGAAGGTACGGGAAAGCATCGCCAAGGTAAACCCGGATGCAACCGTAATTGATGCCGCCTCTCCAATCATGGTTGATAATCCGGATGTAATCAAGGGCAAGAGAGTGCTTGTCATAGAAGACGGTCCGACGTTGACGCATGGAGAGATGAACTATGGCTCCGGCGTTGTGGCCGCTCAGCGGTACGGTGCCAGAGAACTGGTAGACCCCAGACCCTACACAGTCGGAACGATTACCGAAACTTTCAAACATTATCCGCATATCGGACCACTATTGCCGGCGATGGGATACGGTAAAAAGCAATTAAAGGAGCTGGAAACAACTATCAATAAGACAGATTGTGACGCGGTAGTTGTAGCAACACCCATCAATCTAAGCAGAATCATTGATATTAAGAAGCCAAATACAAGGGCCTACTACGAACTCCAGGAAATTGGAAGGCCGAACCTAGACGACATATTATCTGAATTCGGAAAGAGGCACAAGCTTCCTGTGAAAATGAAAACAGGCTCTTCCAGAAGGGTGTAAAATTATGATATGGTCGAAGGGCGTGTCATCTGCTCCAATATCGGCTATCTTGACCGATTCTCATTTGTCTGTCCGATACGCCCTCTCTGAGCTGCCAAAAATAGAAAGGCTAATCTGCTATGTGTGAGAGGAGGTGGTGTATTATGAGAGACTGAGCCATCACCAACAAAGGTTAGAGTACGGCTTCAACTAGAGAGGGAAGAAGCCAAAGACAATAGTGATAAGGAGAACATTGAAATGGCAAAGATAGTCAATTCTTGGAACGAATGGGACAAGTTGAAGCATGTGGTTATCGGAAGACCGGAGGGCACAAATGTGCCGGCTCCAGAGCCAGCTTGGTGGTACGACCTTCCCAAAGGCGGCTATCCACTTGGGTCATATGGGCCATTCCCTAAGGAGATGGTGGATGCAGCCAACGAGCAGATGGACTATTTCATCAAGACACTTGAGAAGCGTGGCATTAAGGTCGACCGGCCGACAATTCATCCCTGTATGCTTAATGTACCGGTCTCGACGCCGGATTGGACGCAGTTAAACTGCCACGGTGTCAATAATGTCCGGGACGTTTTCCTGGTTCACGGCAACTACATCGTCGAAGCCACGACCTGCCGCCGCTCCCGCTGGTATGAGTACCTGAACATGCGTCCGCTCTTTGTAGAATGGTTCAAGAAGGACCCCAATGTGGTTCATCTTGCGGCACCCAAGCCACGGCTGACGGATAAATCGTATGTCAAGAACTATTACTACTACTTCAACAACGTCTGGATGGATGCTGAGAAGAAGAAGCGGCTCTATAATTGGGAGTTCCAGCTAACTGAGGAGGAACCCCTTTGGGATGCCGCCGATGCTTGGCGGTGCGGCAAAGACATTTTTCATCAGGCTTCCTGCGTGACAAACAGGGGGGGAATGGACTGGTTGAAGCGCACATTTGCTCGGCTTGAACCTGGCATTCGGGTTCACGAGGTGCAGTTCGACACCCCACCAGACCCGAAAAAACCGAACAACTACCATCCGTGGCATATCGATGTGAACCTATGCGTTCCACGACCGGGGCTATGTATTTATAACCCAGATTGGAAGCCGCGCACTCCCGAGTTCTGGGAGCTATTCAAGAAAAATGACTGGGAACTGGTTCCTGCGGCGAGGCCGACCTATGTACACAGGAACCTGGTTTACCTCACCGACCTGTATGAGTCCAAGTCCTGGATCTCGGTGAACACCTTTAGTGTGGCTCCGAACGTGATGTGTGTCGAAGCTCACGAGACGGCCTTCATCGAGCAACTAACAAAACTCGGGGTCGAGGTAATTCCGATTCCGTACGAAAAGGTGATTCCCTTCGGGGGTGCCTTACACTGCACCACATTGGACATCTATCGAGAGGGTAAGTGCGAGGACTACTTCCCGAAACAGGTCAAGGGTTATTAACCAAGAAGTGGACAAAGTCAATTGACCCATCCATGGATTTAAGGTGACTGCCATCGGATGACTTTCCGTATGGAGGTGCATTATGTGACTAAATGATATTAGCGTGATTTAAACCCATAGGTGTTTAATTTCACATTACAGAGGTTTTATCATGGATTGTAACATTTCAATAAGCATAGGGGTATTTGTTGTACTTGGGGTATTTCTAAATGATTTAAACCCCTAGGTGTTTAATTTAGCTTTACGGAGGTTTTATCATGGAAATATATAACATTCCAATGGGAATCGGTGTTATCGTTGCGCTCTTTATTTTTCTTGTAGTAGGCTTTGCCACGTTGTACCTGGTTCGGAGGAGTGGCAAACGCTTTATCATAGCCGGTAAGCAACTCCCCTTTTTCCTGGTAGGAACGATGCTGCTAGCACAAGCATTAGATGCCAATGCTACACTCGGAAATGCAGGAGGTGTGTATGAATGGGGATTCTTTGCTGGATTTCAATTTCCCCTGGGTCTGGCCTTGTGCCTATTTCTTGTTGGGGCGGTCTATGCAAAGCCCTTGAACCGGATGAACCTAATCACACTACCTGATTTCTACTACAGAAGGTTCAACAGACCGACAGAGGTCGTCTCGGCAGTTCTAATGACTGTTAGCTTCATCATACTAGTTGCGGGCAACCTCGCCGGTGCTGCCTGGATACTGAGCACCCTTTTCCCCATAAGTTTTGTCGCAGGCCTTGTCATAATGGCTAGCGTCGTATTTCTATACACTCTTGCTGGCGGGCTATTCGCCTGTGCCTCCACAGACATAACCCAGATATATCCTGCCATGCTGGCGTTTTTCACCGGTGTTATCTGGCTGCTGATTGCCTATGGTGGCTGGAGCTACTTTAAGGATGCGATTCCGGCTGGATACGCGGATTTTAGCGGTTTAACAAGTATGGAAAACGGTGCACTTCTAAATTGGGCCGGCATTCTGGCACTGGCTATAGGTGATGTTGTGGCGCTCGATTTCATGGAAAGAGTCTTTGCTGCCAAGAGCCCGGAAACAGCCCAAAAAAGCTGTTATTATGGAGGAGCGTTCACGTTGTTAATCGGTCTAGCCGCCTCAGTTTTGGGATTGATGGCCTTTAAGCTTCTTCCGGCAGGAATCGAGGACTATAGGATGGTTCTGCCAATACTTGCGACGGGTTACATGCCTTTCGCGGCCGGACTACTTATTATGGTCGGTGTCGTCGCCGCTGGTCTTTCAACCGCTGACGGAGGAATGTTAGGCGTAAGTTCAGTATGGGGCAGGAACATAATCCAGAGAAACATTATCAAGGTCTGGAAAAAACACTATACCGATAAGGAAAGAGCGGACCTTGACCGCAGGCTTCTGTGGATTACCCGGATGATGGGTATACCGGTAATGGCTTGTGCGATTGCCCTGGCTTATGTAATGCCCGAACCGGGGATTATGCTGGTGCTTGCCTTTGATGTCGTCTTCGCCGGATGCCTTGTCCCTCTGACACTGGGCTTGTTCTGGAAAAAGTCCAATGCCTACGGTGCTTTGTCAGCAATGATTGTTGGCACTGTGCTTCGAATAATTCTCTATTTTACTATTCCTGAGCATCTAGCCGGTGCGGACACACTGATACCGCCGGTTGTCTCTTTGGCTGTCATGGTACCAGTTTCTCTGTTGACTCAAAAGCAAGACCCGCCGAAACATGAGGTCATCTACGAGAGCCCGGATGACGTCGCAGTGCTGTCAACCTTGAAATAAAAGCCCGTTGTAACAGATAGACTGGAAATAGTGATGTGCCGCTTAATTCTTAGAAAGGGGAAAAATGGCTGTAGCTAAAGACATAGCTAAGACCTTTGTTATCGCTCTTGGTGGCAATTCCATACTCAGGGCAAAGCAGAAGGGAACTGCCGAAGATCAGTATGGGAATTTGCAGGCCACTGCTGAACAGTTGCTGGGTCTGCTGGCGAGCGGCAATCGCATTGTAATTACCCACGGCAACGGACCGCAGGTAGGCAACCTGTTCCTCGCCATGGAAACGGCCAAAGATGTGGTGCCCCCATTGCCTCTGGACATCTGCGGAGCAGCTACAGAGGGCACTATGGGCTATATGATTCAGAATACTCTAGCTAATCATCTGAGGCAAATCGGGGCACCACGTAATATCACCACTGTGATAACTCAGGTGATAGTTGACAGGAATGACCCTGCTTTTAAAAATCCCTCCAAACCCATAGGGCCCTTCTACGATGCAGGCGAGGCGGAGCGACTGCAAAAAGCAAAGGGCTGGGACATCATTGAAGACAGTGGCCGTGGCTACCGACGCGTAGTCCCCTCACCAATACCAGTGAACATCCAACAAGCCAGGATTATAAAGAGCATGCTGGATGCTGGTGAGATAGTGGTCGCCGTCGGTGGAGGCGGTATACCCGTGGTGAGAGAGGAGAACCGCAATTTGCGTGGCGTCGAAGCAGTAATTGATAAGGACTACGCCTCAGCTCGCCTGGCTATCGAGATAGATGCTGATGTCCTGTTCATTCTTACTGCTGTAGAATATGTCTATCGTGACTTTGCCACACCGCATCAGCAAGCACTGGAGGAACTGAATTTGACAGAAGCCAAGAAGCTTCTGGAAGATGGACACTTCGGCAAAGGAAGCATGGAACCCAAAATTCGGGCAGCAATAATGTTCCTGGAAGAAACAGACCCGTCACGTGAGCGAGAGACAATAATAACCCTTCCCGAGACTGCGGTAAAAGCGCTTGAGGGCAAGACCGGCACCCGAATTATGAGATAGATAGCAGGAATCAGGCATAAATTTGGGCAGTATTCAGTCTGCTCCAGATGGCAGACTGAATACTGTTGTGGTCGAGTGCCTGACAGTGCTAAAGATGTGAGTGTTAGACACTGCCTTATCAACAGAATAGGAGCCATCCCATCAGGCACTCCTAACCCATTATCCCGCCAAATCATGGGGGTGCAATCCACAAACCGTTAGAATCAATCAAGAAAGGAGGGAAACAGTGTGAAAAAAATATTACTCTTGGTCTGTGTCGTTATTTTTATGGTGCCGTTTTTATCGGGGTGTGGTAAGCCTGTCATTATTAGAGTAGGGTACGACGAGTTCATGGAGCAAAAGAATGTCAGCAGACAAATTGAAATTTGGCCAGCCTATGCCATTACTGTATTTTTGTACTCTAATCCCAGTACTGGCTTTAGCTGGTCTGAATCTGCCGATATAAGTGACCAATCCGTAGTACAGCAGTATTACCATGGATTCATAGCTCCAAAAGAGTCAGTCCCGGGAGCCCCAGGAGAGGAGAGGTGGCAATTTAAAGCAATAGCAAAGGGGACGAGCACTATAAAAATGCTGTATAGCAGGCCCGGAGAGGACAAGCCAGAATGGACTTTTACCCTAAATGTGACGGTTAAGCCCGCATTTCCCATATCAAACTGATATTTAGGCGGGTTGTCGTGGTAAAATAGCTTCAAAAGCTCGCAGGTTAACCTTCGCGGTAAAGGGCTTATTGGAGGAA
>VGNY01000054.1 GCA_016865895.1 Chloroflexota bacterium
TTATGTTTACCAACCGATGGCTTTCAGCTACAACCTTATTGGTAAGGGCTGCGTCACGTAACTGGTGGAAATTCGATCTAGCCATATCCTATACCCTTCTGCCATCTCAGTCAACCCTTTAAGCAACCAGTGCTTCCTCTAAGAATTCCAATCTGATTGGTTCTTGCTCCAACGCCCTTGATGCCTCTTCTATCCAGGCAATATCTTCAGCTCTCATCCCGACTTTCTGCCACTTCAATCGCTCCTCATTCAGAATACTGAAAACCATCACCAGGGCCGAGGTCTCAGTTGGAAAACGGCCAACCACTCTGGTTCTTCTCTTAACCTCCTTAAAAGATCTCTCGATGACATTGCTGGTGCGGATGTATTTCCAGTGACGCTCGGGGAAGCGATAAAAGGTGAGGCATTCCTCAAGGTGCCTGGCTAATGTCTCACAAGCAGTAGGGAACTCCCGGCTGTAGCGGGACAGAAACTGCCTGGCTTCATCACGGGCATCGTCAAGACAGGCAGCGTAGAATATGCGATGCACTGCTTTCCTGACCTCTTCCTGTTTCTTCTTGGGCACCCTCGCCAGCACATTCCGGATGCGATGGACAATGCAGCGCTGCCGGGCAACTTCAGGCCAGACATCTTTTATCGCTTTCAGCAATCCCTGGTTGCCATCGGTAACGAATAGCTGAGACCGTCTTAAGCCGCGCTCCATCAGGTCATTTAGCACTCCCTTCCATGACTCGGTACTTTCCCTGCCTCCGAGGCTCAGGTGCAGGACTACCCGTTTCCCCTCGCGAGTGACACCGTGGGCTACCAAGACAGCTTCCTTATTGCGGCTATTACCCCTTACCCCCAGGTAGATACCGTCCAAGAAGAGGTAAATTATATCCTCGAGGGATAGGTCACGGCGGCGCCAATTGTCGAAGGCCTCCTTGAGAGCTTTATTCGCTCGTGAAACACTGGAACAGGAGAGGCCGCTCTTTCCCCACAGCGGCTTGAGCACTCGCTTGAAGTCTCTCGTCGATAACCCCTCAACGTAGAGCAGAGGGATTGTCTCCTCTAGGAGCTTGCTACGGCGCTGCCAGGCTTCGAGTAACTGGGAACGAAAGGTTTCTTCGGTATCTGAGACCCGAGGCACCGGTATCGCAATATCACCTGCGCCGCAGCTTATCTGACGATCCCTGTGACCGTTGCGGTAGCCGAGGACCTTACCCTGGCTGCGCTCATATGGCCGGCGCTTGAGAGCGGCGGTCACCTCTTCCTCCAGGGCCACGGTTAACAGTAGCTTAGCTCTCTCCCGAGCGAATAGCTCCAGCGGTTGGCCGGCAAGCTCTTCCAGAGATAACCCCAGCTCTGGCAAGTCTTTTCTAATCCAGGAATGAGCCTGAAGGAATGAGTCTCAGGCATCTCGGCTTGTATGTCGAGAAATGTGATGGAAGAGATTGGAATGTGCTTTCATCATCCTTTCTGCAAATTCATTATCGCTCATTTCATGGGCAATGTTGGCATGGTCAATTCCTGTCCCTTGTGGTATCCTTTCTCCATCGGTATATCCTCCTTTGTTTTTATTTGGCTTTCCTATAGGGTAGGATATGCCGATTCCTTTTTCCACCACATTCGGGACACTAGCCAACCTTACTTGGATGGCATTCCAATAGCTACAAGAAGCGGCCCGTTTGTCCAAGCTGAGATAAATTGCACTTTACATCGGAATGTGTCCCCCCCCTCGTACCGGATGGCCACTAATGGTAACTCCTCCCAGCATAGTATAATAGTTTTTGCCGGGGTGGTGGAGTACCAGCCCAAATACCAGGCTAGAGATTAAAAAAGCCTGGGGCATCAGGGCCTAGCCTTTGAGGCTCAATAATCCCGTCCGCGGGAGCGCCAATCTTCATATGTGCCATATCCGCCCCGGCACCTTTGCAGGATAGCACCATATTGCGTTGGAATCACTTCCACAGCCAAGGCAGGTCAAGGCAAAATGATTTATCATCGATATTGGCGAGACTATATAATTCCTAGAACGTGTAATATTCTAGGCCGGCTCTAATATTGGCTCTACCAGGGACTATCCCGTGCAGGGATTCTGACAATAGCCTGCTCACATAAGCGATTGCTATTGTAGCTTTCGTAAGAAGCTTAATAAACCTCGTCGTGCTTACCGATGTCAATTAGCAGGATATTTTGCTCATCCAAAAACTGGAAGACAATTCGGCAATCATAGGCCACGATTAAAGCCCACAGACCTCTCAACTTACCACTAAGCTTATGAGTTCTCAAGGAAGGGTGGTGAGGATTATCGATAAAAGTTTCCAGAGCTTGGGTAATCTTGGGCTTCAAATCTGGATTAGCAGCCGCTACCCTTTTGAAGCTACTACCCCAAATTAGATTGATCACGCCTCCAGCTCTCGAAGAAGGTCTGAAACAGTTCCTTTAGAGGTTAGACCCCTTTTATACTCCTCAAGTGTTTGGTGGGCATTTGCCAGAATATCCTCTCGCCTTTTCTCCTTGTACCTGTTTTTGATGAGCTCAACAAGCAGGTCTTGATCCTCTAAAGGCATTTCATCTACCTTACCCAGTATTTCATCTAATACGTTTTGGCATCCCATTGAGAATCTCCCTCACATAGTTCAAGTTTAACATTGCCAGCTGGCTTCGTCAATCCTGTTGGGGACAAGTCATAGCAAGAATGAACTAATCCTTTTGTTCAGATCTGTGCCTCAAGGTTTGCTCGGTGGAATCTCGCCTACTATTACCCCCGCTAAGTCTTTAATATCCGCCGGCCTGACAAAAAACTCGTGTTCAAAGTCAATGCCTCTGGTCAGCAACAAGGGAAGAAGGGAACTCAAAAGGAAATAGCTGAGGCACTGGGATAAGTGAAAGCTGGGTAAAGAAATATGACTCAGTAGAACACCAAGAACAAGACCATTCAAAAGCGTCACAGCGTAACCTTTTTTGCGGCTATAACGTCTGGGGATTTAAGGACGAGAGCTGGCAGAAGTGATGGTGATGGAGCCCCGGGAATAACCCACATTTTTGCCGACAAATTGTTCAGCACCGCCTAGCACGGGGTGGCACAGCCAGATACAAACTGTGGCTTTCGCTTGAATCAGATGGTGCGAAATCATATTTGGGGGAACTGGGAGGGATAGCCACTAACGCATTTCGATAGCGGCACCATAAACCGCTCGGACACCTCTCCATCCCGGCTAACATTATACAATGCCTGCATTTGAAGGCAAAGTTTCGCCCACCTGTGCAATCGGCGACATAAGCAACATATGCCTGGACATCGGTTTACAAGAAAAAGCACGCTATGGTATGATTTCAAGTTACAGTTTGCCAAACAAGCGCTATTTACTAATGAATCAAGTACCAAGAGTTTGAGGTATTGAAATGCTAGATGCGTTGTGGATAGTTCTTCTGGGAATGGCAATGATATTTGCCGTCCTTGGCATACTGCTTGGCATGATGATTCTGCTCAATAAGCTGATTAAGCCTGAGAAAGAAGATTAGCCAATGGACATATCTGCAAGCGATTTCCTCGGTTTCCTCAACCTTAACTGGCAAGTAGTCTCAATGCTGGCTATTGGTGGGTTTCTTATCTATTTAGGCACCGCCAAGAATGTAGAGCCGGTTATACTAATACCCATCGGAACCGGAATCATGCTAGCTAATATACCGCTTGGTGGCATGGTCGATGAAGGCGGACTTTTTGCCGTTCTGAAGGAGGCAGGAATTCAAACTGAGCTCTTCCCTCTTCTTATTTTTATTGGCATAGGAGCTATGATAGATTTCGGACCATTCTTGGAACGACCTTATACTATCCTTCTCGGTGCCGTAGCTCAGTTTGGCATCTTCGGCACCTTTTTCTTGGCTTATCTCCTTGGTGATGGTTGGCTTCACATTATGGACTTCAGTCTTAAAGATGCGGCTTCAATTGGTATAATCGGCTCTGCTGATGGCCCCACATCAATTTATGTGTCTTCTGTGTTCCAGTCCAAATACGCTGCAGCTATCGTAGTGGCAGCTTATTCATATATGGCACTGGTACCTATTATTCAACCACCGATAATGAGATGGTTGACTACTAAGAGAGAAAGACGCGTGGAAATGCCCATTAAAACAGATGCGGTATCACGAAGGACAAAGATTATCTTCCCCATAGCCACTGTGCTGATTGTATGCTTGATTGCACCGAAGGCAACACCGCTTATCGGCTGCCTTATGTTCGGCAATGTACTTCGTGAGTGTGGGGTGGTTGAGAGGCTTTCTGCGACAGCGCAGAACGAATTGACAAACGTTGTGACTATTTTGCTAGGCCTCACCGTAGGCGGGATGATGATAGCTTCTCAGTTCCTCAAGCCAGAGACAATTATAATCTTTGTTATGGGAATAATTGCCTTTGCGCTGGATACTGCTGCCGGTGTTATCTTTGGGAAGATAATGTATATCTTATCGGGCCGAAAGATCAACCCGCTGATTGGGGCAGCGGGTATTTCAGCTTTTCCTATGTCAGCCAGGGTAGTCCAAAAGATGGGGCTGCAAGAAAATCCTCACAACCATCTGCTAATGCATGCTGTTGGTACTAATACCGCTGGTCAAATCGCCTCTGTAGTTGCTGGTGGAGCCATGTTGATGCTTATACCCCTGTTTAGCTAGTCCAGAAATGGAATAAGCCGTGGAAGCGAATAAGAACTGGTACAATCTAGAAACACCAGAAGTCTTAGCCTCTTTGAACTCGAAGCCTGATGGCTTAAGCCAAGAAGAGGCTCAACGCCGCCTGACACAATGTGGTCCTAACGAGCTAACCGGGAGGGAGAGAATCTCCCCCTGGGCGATTTTCTTTGAGCAATTCAAGAATTTTCTAATTATTATCCTCCTTGTTGCCGTAGCTCTATCGGCTATTATGGGTGAAGTAGCTGATGCTATCGTTATCTTTGCGATTGTCCTTTTTGCTGCTGGCTTAGGCTTTGTCCAGGAATATAGAGCCGAACGAGCTATGGAAGCCCTGAAGAGAATGGCGGCACCTACGGCATCGGTCCTAAGAGATGGTAAGGAAGTGGAAATACCTGCTAGAGAGCTAGTCCCCGGTGACATATTACTACTCAGGACAGGCGACAAAATACCAGCAGATGCCCGTCTTATCGAAGCTGTCAATTTGAAAGCGGATGAAGCTTCCCTAACCGGAGAGTCAGTTCCTGTGGAGAAGACTGCTAACGTGTTGGATGGAGAGGTGAGCGTTGGTGAAAGAAAAAACATGGTCTTTGCGGGGACGGCAGCTGTTTATGGCAGGGGAACGGCCGTTGTCACTGCTACCGGCATGGCTACAGAATTTGGCAAGATTGCTACCATGCTGCAAGAAGTTGAGAAGGAGCAGACACCCCTCCAGATTAACCTTGACCAGTTGGGAAAGTGGATTGCTATCGGTGCCTTAGCCCTATGCTTCATTCTGGCTGGAATTGGTGTTCTGAGAGGCCATGAAATCCTGGAAATGCTTATCTGGGGTGTGAGTTTGGCTGTGGCTGCTGTTCCTGAAGCCTTACCTGCGGTGGTTACCATCTCGCTGGCTCTTGGCGTTCAGAGAATGGTACGACGCCATGCTCTGATAAGGAAGCTGCCGGCGGTGGAGACCTTGGGTTGCACCACATTTATTTGTTCAGATAAGACGGGCACGCTAACCCAGGACCAGATGACGGTTCGCCGTATCTATGCAGATGGTAAGCTCATTGATGTTGCCGGTGTCGGCTATGAACCTAAAGGTGAGTTTCATTTTAGCGGCAAAGCTCTAAACCCCGAAGAAGACTCTGCCTTACAAAGGCTGCTCCAGATAGGTAGCCTGTGTAATGACACATCTCTTGCCTCTGTCAATGGCATCTGGGGTATTAAAGGCGACCCTACTGAGGGTGCTTTGGTGGTCACCGCAGCTAAGGCCAGTTTGTGGCAAGAGAAACTTCAAAGCCAATTTCCTCGCATCCACGAGATTCCTTTCTCTTCTGAGACGAAGAGGATGACTACTGTCCATCAAACACCACAAGGCAAGATTGTCTATTCCAAGGGGGCACCTGAGATAATCTTAAGTTCCTGTAGCCACATTTACCAGAATAGGCAGGAAGCAAAATTAACCGATGATGACAAGAACAAGATTCTGTCCATATCTCATGAAATGGCAGGCGATGCTCTCCGTGTTTTGGGTGTAGCTTACAGACGACTTCCTGATACCGAAAATGTGCCTGAAACTATAGAGCAGGACATGGTATTCGTTGGGCTTGCTGGTATGATTGACCCGCCTCGAGAAGAAATAAAACAAGCTGTAAGGCTCTGCAACCAAGCAGGTATCAAGTCAGTAATGATAACCGGTGACCATAAATTGACTGCAGTTGCCATCGCCAAAGAATTGGGAATACTTAAAGAGGGCATGGCCCTTAGTGGTGCCGAAATCGATAGCTTAAGCAACGAGGAATTTGAGGCATTGGTGGAGAAAATAGAGGTCTATGCCAGGGTTTCTCCAGTTCACAAACTCCGCGTGGTAGAGGCTTTAGCCCAGAAGGGGCATGTGGTAGCTATGACGGGTGATGGAGTGAACGACGCTCCGGCACTTAAGAAAGCTGACATCGGTGTGGCTATGGGTATTACGGGAACTGATGTCACCAAGGAAGCGGCTGACATGGTGCTGACTGATGACAACTTCGCCTCAATTGTAGCTGCTGTTGAAGAAGGGAGAGGCATTTTCAATAACATTAAAAAGTACCTGGTCTATCTCCTTTCCTGCAATTTGGGTGAAATATTGCTTATGGCAACAGCTATTCTTTTTGGTCCACTTCTAGGATTACCGGCTGGGGTTATACCCCTGATTGCTATTCAAATCCTATATGTCAACTTGGCTACTGATGGTTTGCCGGCTATAGCTTTGTCTGTTGACCAACCTGACCCGGATATTATGAGGCACAAGCCGCGTCCCCGCCGACAGACTATTTTTTTAGCTCCTGTGCTTAGGTATTTAACTTGGGCTGGGGTGTGGACAGCTTTAGTGGCTTTAGCAGTCTTTCTCTGGGCATGGAATTCGGGTAAAGACCACCTTGAAGCTCAGAGTATGTGCTTCGTCACTCTAATCCTGGTCCAGTTCTTCAATGCCTTTAACTGCCGTTCACTGGAACACTCTTTGTTCAAGATTGGGCCATTTGCTAACAGGTGGTTATTGTTAGCAATAGGTTGGGAATGCATAATGCTTAGCTTGGTAGTGTACCTGCCCATTCTACAAGGCCCATTTAATACCTATCCTTTAACCTTGGCAGATTGGCTTATAGCCATACTTTCGGCCTCGACTATCTTTATCGTTGCTGAAGTCTACAAGCTTATCAACTCATGGCTGAGACCCAAAGGTGTGGTTGCGGCCTCCACTGGCTAAAAACAGCACCCACAAAACTAGTATCGGTACACCCAACAAAATCACAATGACATTAGAATTCGGTCGACGATGGCAATCATCATGGTGAATCTGTTAAACTATACCACTTGTGCATCACTTTTGAAGTAAGGGGTAGCTATGGCAAAGCTGATAAGGGATTTAATGACAACTGAGTTTGACAAAGTCTCAGAAGACGAGACAATATACGAAGCAGTAAGAAAAATAGCTGCCAGTAGGAAAACTACAATCGCCTGTGTTGTCGATAAACAGGATAAACTAAGGGGTTTGCTTACTCCGAGGGACATTTTGGAGGCATTTGAGGTACGTAAATTTGGCGGTATCAGGGGACGCTTTTTTGCCGGTCCCGAGGTTTTGCATCTTCTTGCCTCAAAATATGCCAAGGACATAATGAGCGCTCCGGTTAGTGTCCATGTTAACGACGGAGTGGAAGAAGCAATCAATACCATGCTAGACCATGGTTTCTATGAACTGCCTGTAGTGGACAAGGATATGAAGGTAATAGGAGAGGTAAGCTATTTCGACGTACTAATCGATTCACTTGAGGACAAGAAAACCTGATGGAAATCGAAGTATATTTTAAATTCATTCTCACCTTTGGCTTGATTCTCCTCGCTGCGAGGATAGGTGGAGAGTTGTTTGAGCGTTATTTGAAGCAACCGCCGGTTTTAGGCGAACTCGTAGCTGGAATTATTATCTCACCTTTTGCACTAGGAGGGCTTATCCACGACCCGATAATCCTGAATTTTGCTACTGTCCACGGTGCCTTTGGCCTCCATGAATTCAATGTGATGGAGGTTATCTCGGAAATCGCTGTCATTGCCTTGCTTTTTGTTGCCGGAGTGGAAACTGATGTCGGGGCTTTCCTGAAACAGGGACTAACAGGTGCCCTAGTAGCTATAGGTGGCGTTATTCTTCCCTTTACCTTTGGCTATTTCGTCACCATGTGGCTAGCCCCTGGAGCGGGAATAGCTGGCTGGCTTTTCATAGGAGCTGCGCTAACGGCTACTAGCATTGGGATTACAGTAAGAATATTGCTGGAGATGGGCACACTTCAGACGCGGGCAGGGACAACTATACTGGTTGGAGCTGTGATTGACGATATAATTGGCATAGTTATTCTATCAATTGTCGTTGGAATAAGCTCTGCAGTAAAAGCTGGCGGTGAGATAAACATGGCTTATATCAGTTTAGATGCCCTTAAAATACTAGCAATTGGTTTTGCTGTTTGGTTCGCCTTATTAATCATCGGTGTCAAACTCAATAAATATATATCACGTTTTCTTCTTAATCCTTTCAAAAAATCAGGCACAATCCCTATTTTTGCGCTTATCATCGGTTTTATAATAGCTTATTTGGTTACACTGGTTGATTTGCATCCTGTGGTAGGGGCTTATGTGGCTGGACTCATGTTCGCCGCAACCGATGAGAGAGAAGATATCCTGGATAAGACAAGGCCAGTAATGCTATTCCTGGCGCCTTTCTTCTTTTGTTATTTAGGTATGCAGGTTGATACGCGACTGTTTTGGGGTGGAGCTATACTAGCAATAATCCTCATAGTAGCGGCTGTGCTTGGTAAGGCTGTTGGGTGTTATATTCCAGCTCGATTTTTTGGCAAACTGTCTCATGCTGAGAGCATGATAGTTGGTATAGGGATGGTACCGAGAGGGGAGGTGGGACTGATTATTGCGGGGGCAGGACTTTTAGCCGGGGCCATAAGCCGGGACCTATTTGGTGCGGCAGTTGCTGTTAGTCTAATAACAACGCTTATAACACCTGCAATGCTCAGGCCCTTCTTCAAGATGCAGTTGGAACCAGTCACAGAAACGGACAAGCCTTCTCATCAAGACGAATAGGCATTTTGGACGTTCACCCTGTGGTGTGGATTGCCTATACTGAATAAGTTGCCAAACTGGAGGGCTAGGATTTACAATAACCAAAGCCCCTGTAGCTCAGGGGATAGAGCGCCGGCCTCCGGAGCCGGGTGCGAGGGTTCGAGTCCCTCCAGGGGCGCTTTGAGGAAATTCAGTAGATTGGTGAGAAAAGACGAAACAATCGAAATCCGCTGGCATGGGAGGGGTGGGCAGGGAGCGGTAACATCTGCTGAGCTATTAGCGCTGGCAGCCATAGCCGAAGGCAAGTTCGCTCAGGCTCTTCCCAGCTTTGGACCGGAAAGAAGAGGGGCACCTGTATTAGCCTTTAACCGCATAAGCATAGATAATCCCATTAGAATTAGGGCAGCAGTTACAGCCCCTGATATCGTCGTAGTTTTGGATCCCGGTCTTCTTTCTATAACAGATGTTACCTCAGGACTTAAGCCGGATGGCACATTGGTCATAAATAGCTCCAAATCGGCAGATAATATAAAGTCCGAACTTGTTGGCTCATGGAAATTAGCAGTAGTCAATGCTACTGCTATCGCACGTGAGATACTTGGGGTTTCGATAGTTAATACAACCATGCTTGGTGCCCTAATAAAAGCTACCAGCATAGTCAGTTTGGAATCTCTGCATGAGCCGATTCAGGAACGTTTTGGGGCTAGAGCCAAGAACAATATTGATTCCTGTACTAGAGCTTATAACGCTACTGTAGTTGCTGAACTAGGTGCCATTGGACAAAGAAAGCAAAAGGCATTTGAGGCAGCATTTCAGGCAGAACCTTTACTTAAATGGCGCGAACTACCCATTGGCTGTGTTGTCGCCGAGGCTGGTAACGCCAAGCAGTATCGTACTGGTGACTGGAAATCACAGCATCCTGCGTGGAACCATCAGAAGTGCATCAAATGTGGTATTTGTTCTCTGTTTTGTCCCGAGGGCTGCGTTAAGCAAAATGAAGAAGGCTACTTTGAAGCCAATTTATATTACTGCAAGGGTTGTGGTATTTGTGCTCGCGAATGTTGGACGGAAGCTATAACGATGATTGAGGAAGAATAGCGATGGCAACAAAACGAGTGGGTATGGAAGGCTCCTTTGCCATAGCAGAGGCTGCTAGATTAGCTCGTGTTGATGCGGTAGCTGCCTACCCTATCACGCCGCAAACCCACATAGTCGAGAGGTTGGCTGAAATGGTAGCTAATGGGGAGCTGGACGCTGAGTATATACCAGTAGAATCTGAGCATTCAGCGATGAGCGCTTGTCTGGGTACTTCAGCTGTAGGCGCCCGTACTTTCACTGCTACTGCTGGTCAAGGGCTGGAATTGATGCATGAAGTGCTTTTCGTGGCTTCGTCGCTGCGCTTGCCTATAGTTATGGCAGTAGCCAATAGAGGGCTCTCTGGGCCGCTAAGTGTCTGGGGAGACCATTCTGATGTTATGGCGACTCGGGATTGTGGCTGGGTTCAGATTTTCGCCGAAAATGCACAGCAGGCTTTTGATTTGGTTATATGTGCTTTTCGTATTGCCGAAGAACCGACGGTTCTGTTCCCTACGATGATACATATCGACGGCTTTCATCTATCTCATGTGATTGAGCCCTTGTATCTAGCTGAACAAGATGAGGTAGATAACTTTCTCCCTGAATATCATCATCCCTATGCACTTGACCCTGATAGGCCCGTGAGCTTAGGCGCTTTCGGTCCTCCTTTTATATACACAGAGGCTAAGAAAGCACAAGATGTTGCCTTGAGAGATTCTAAGAGGGTGATTCTAGATGTCTGGCGAAAGTTTGGTGAGCTTACCAGGCGGCATTATTTACCGGTGGAAACTTATAAAACAGAAGATGCTGAAGTTCTATTACTGTGCATGGGAAGCTTCAGCGAAACAGCTATGATAGCGATAGACAAAATGCAAGCGGAAGGTCAAAAGATAGGGCTGGTAAGATTGCGTCTATGGCGCCCCTTCCCCTTTGATGAACTACGCCAAGCGGTAGGCAAAGCCAAATTACTTATCGTCCTGGATCGCTCTCTTTCGTTCGGTGGTCCTGCACCGGTCTGTTCTGAGATCCAAGCGACGCTCTATCCGTTGAGGCCTAAGCTAAAGATTGTTGGTTTTGTAGGTGGCCTTGGCGGCAGGGATGTCTCTGCTGAAGCTTTTGAGGCATTGATTCAGCACGGTATAGATAAGGCAAAGAATGGGAAACTTCATGAATTTGAGATGATTGGAGTGAGAGAGTAGTGGAAAGTCTAGCTATATATGTCCCACGATTAGTAACGACGAAGGAATACTTTGCTCCAGGGCATCGTGCCTGCATGGGCTGTGGTGAAGCCTTGGCAGTGAGGCTTGTGTGCAAGGCTTTAGGGAGGAATGTGATCGTTGTTAACGCCACTGGTTGCATGGAGATTGTCTCCTCTCCCCTCCCCTGGACTTCCTGGGAAGTGCCTTGGATTCACACTCTGTTTGAGAATACTGCTGCTGTGGCTTCAGGTGTGGAAGCTGGTATTAAAGTCTTGAGACGCAAGGGGAAATATTCTAAGAAAACTAAGGTGGTGGCCATGGGTGGAGACGGTGCTACTGCTGATATTGGTATCCAGGCCTTATCAGGTGCCTTGGAGAGGGGACATAACTTCATATACATTTGCTTAGATAACGAGGCTTACATGAATACCGGTATTCAGCGTTCCAGTGCCACTCCTTTCGGTGCTTCAACTACCACTGCACCCGCAGGCAAGGTCAGCATTGGACAGACCACCTGGAAGAAAAACATGCCAGCTATTGCAGCCGCTCATGACATACCCTACGTGGTTACTGCTTGCCCTAGTTATCCTTTTGACCTTATGAATAAAATCAGTAAAGCCATGAAAGTCGAAGGCCCATCTTATATCCATATATTGTCTGTTTGCCCTACTGGCTGGCGTCTACCTTCAGATTTAACTATTAGGGCAGGGCGATTGGCAGTGGAAACAGGTATTTTCCCACTCTATGAAATAGAAGAAAGCAGATACACTCTGAATTTCGATTTTCGTCAGCTACGACCTGTGGATGATTACTTTAAGTTACAAGGAAGATTCCGCCATCTTACAAAAGAAGTAGTAGCTCAAATTCAGGCAAGGGTGACCGATGAGTATACCAAACTTAAGGAAAAGGCTACCCGCAATAATTACTGACCATGGATGAAAAGGTTAGCGCTATTATAAACAAATATAACGGGGATAGAGGTCAACTCGTTTCCATACTTCAGGATATACAGGCTGAATACTATTACCTCCCCAAGGAAGCTCTGATTCAGGTAAGTGAAACTATGGCTATCCCTGTAAGCCAAGTTTATAACATGGCTACCTTCTTCAAGGCTTTCAGCTTTGAACCCAGAGGTAAGCATTTAATAAATGTTTGCTTGGGCACTGCCTGCCATGTCAGAGGTGCTATCAGGGTGCTGGAAATTATGGAAAGATGTCTTTCCATCAAGCGTGGCGGAACTACCAAAGACCACAAATTCACTTTGCAGACAGTTAACTGTATGGGGTGTTGTGCTGTGGGGCCAGCTGTGAAAGTAGACGGGGAATATTTTGGAGAGATGAGCACAGATAAAGTTGATAACTTATTAACCAAATTTGAGTGATTGATAACAGACGAAATGTCAAACAAGCTCTGTTCAAAACAAGACCTAGAAGCTCTGCGAAAAGAGCTAGTAAATAAACAGCAGTCGAACAAACCAAGGATTGCTATATGTAACGGCACAGCTTGTCACCCTTACGGTTGTGTAAAAGTTATCGAAGCTTTTGAATCTGAGCTTGTGAAACGAGGGCTTAAAGATAAAGTAAGCCTGAAGGCTACAGGCTGCCATGGTCTTTGTGAAAGAGGACCCATTGTACTTATAGAACCTGGCGATATCTTTTACCAGCAAGTGAAATCAGAAGATGTGCCTGAGATACTAGATGAGACGATTATTAAGGGCAATGTTATTGACAGATTACTTTATACTGACCCTATTGCGGGCAAAAAAATTGTGCAGCAGTCTGCAGTGCCATTCTATCAGAAGCAAGAGAGGCTTATTCTCGGTAATAACATTGAAATAACCCCGACCGCTATTGAAGACTATATCTCTACAGGTGGCTACTCAGCCTTGGCTAAAGCCCTCTTCGAGATAACTCCGGAACAAATAATCGAAGAAATCAAACGCTCTGGCTTGAGGGGGCGTGGTGGTGCAGGCTTCCCTACCGGAGCAAAGTGGGATTCTTGCCGTAAGGCTCCAGGAGATATCAAGTATGTTATTGTAAATGCTGACGAAGGCGACCCTGGAGCTTACGCTAATGAAGGTCTCCTTTCAGGTAATCCGCACAGTGTACTTGAAGGTCTAATCATCGGTGCTTACGCCATCGGTGCTCGACAAGGCTACATCTACGTCCGAAACGAATACCCTCTGGCCCTGGCCAACATGACAGCGGCTCTGAACCAAGCACAGGAGCTAGGGCTTTTAGGTGGTAATATATTAGGCTCAGGTTTCAATTTTAATGTCCGCATAACTAGAGGTGGAGGCGCCTTTGTCTGCGGCGAGTCTACGGCACTGATGGCATCCCTTGAAGGCCGGGTTGGAGAACCAAGAGCTAAATATGTTCACACGGTAGAAAAAGGCCTGTGGGATAGACCCAGCAATCTGAACAATGTCGAAACCTGGTCTAATGTGCCCGTAATAATCAACAAAGGTGCTGACTGGTATCGCACATTAGGTACTGACGGCAGCAAGGGAACAAAGATATTTTCCCTGGTAGGTAAGATTAATAACACGGGCTTGGTGGAAGTGCCAATGGGTATAACCTTAAGGGAAATCATTTATGATATTGGTGGTGGCATTCGAGACGGGAAAAAGTTCAAGGCAGTGCAAACTGGTGGCCCTTCAGGTGGCTGTCTACCTGAAAGCCTGCTTGACCTGCCAGTGGATTTTGACGAGCTGACTAAAGCTGGGTCGATGATGGGTTCGGGTGGCATGATTGTCATGGATGAGACTACATGTATGGTAGATATCGCCAAATACTTCCTCACTTTCCTCGAAGAGGAATCTTGCGGTAAATGCGTACCATGTCGTGAGGGGATAAAGCGAATGCGACAAATTCTGGATGATATCACTGAGGGTAAAGGCAATGAAGAAGACATCGGCCTTTTAGAACGGCTTTCAGCCACTCTAATTGATAGCTCTCTCTGCGCCTTGGGCGCCACAGCACCAAATCCTGTTATTACCACTATCCGCTATTTCAAAGATGAGTACGAAGCCCACATAAAGGAAAGGAGATGCCCAGCCGGCGTCTGCAAAGCTTTAATCCACTATTACATAATAGAAGAAAAATGTCCGGGCTGTGGTCTCTGTGTCAAAGCCTGTCCGGAAGTGGCTATAACTTTTATGGGAAAGAAAAAACCAGTTGTTCTGGATGAGTCAAAATGTATCAAGTGTGGAGCTTGCTACGATGTCTGCAAATTAGAAGCTATAGGTAAAGAGTAGAATGATAACTTTCAAAATTGATGGCCGTGAATTTAAGGCTGAAAAAGGTCAAACAATACTTCAGGTAGCAAGGGAAAATGGGATTGATATACCTACCTTGTGCCACCATGAAGCTATAGAGCCATATGGTGCCTGTAGGCTTTGTATCGTGGAGATTTCCAGGGGTGGACGTTCCAGAATAGTCACCTCTTGCCTTTATCCGGTGGAAGAAGGATTGGAAGTTAAAACTGGCTCACCCAGAGTGATAAGCAATCGCAAAATGATATTAGAACTGCTTCTGGCACGGTGCTCTAAGAACAGTGTGATACGTGAATTAGCTTCGCACATGGGCGTTGAGCAACCTTCTTTTAAATCCGAGTATCTGGAAGATAACGACTGTATTGTGTGCGGATTGTGTGTTAGAGCCTGCGAGCAAGTTGTTGGTGTCAGTGCTATCAGCTTGGTAAATCGAGGCATAACCAAAGAACCCGCCTCTCCCTTTCTTGAGTCGGCTCTAGCTTGCATCGGCTGTGGTTCTTGCTATTATATCTGTCCCACCGGCGCTATAAAAATGGAAGACAGAGGCGACATTAGGATAATCCACAACTGGAAAGTGGAATTTAAGCTCAAAAAATGTAGGGTCTGCGGGGATTATTGGGCACCGGAAAAACAATTAGAATACATCAGAACAAAGTGGGGGCTTCCTGAGGATTTCTTCGACATCTGCCCTACTTGCAAATAGACTTTAAAATTTGGGAACTACCCCCTCTGATTTCTTGACTCCACCAGATTAGTTAAACTATACTTTTTGTTGCGGGGTGTAGCGCAGTGGCTAGCGCGCATGGTTTGGGACCATGAGGTCGGAGGTTCAAATCCTCTCACCCCGACCATAGATATGGAATAAGAGGCTTAGACCTCATGGCTCCTCAAAAGGGCTAAATATGTGTAGATATGAATTAGACCTCATGGTCTTTTTACAGGGCGGGTCCGCAAAATGAAGATAGTGTATCCTTTATTCAGGCTTTTCTTTAGATAACTAGCTCACCTACCCCAGGCTTTTTATCCTCGCCTTTGTTAGTTTACCACAACTTTAAGCCAGTCCTCTTTCGCCATCCTGGCATTTTCT
>VGNY01000055.1 GCA_016865895.1 Chloroflexota bacterium
TTAAGGTGCTAAAATCCTCAAATTGAGGAGTTTGATAATGAAAACTTGATTTAAAGAATTAATTTCTCGATCTTGAAAACCTCCGAGGAAGATTGGACAGATTAATCATCGATTTTTAAACACCCTCTCTATTGTACTATAGCCAGCTTCCCTGTACTACCGCCTTTAACCTCTATTTTCGGACAGCCTGCTAGAGAACTGGCTTCTGGGACGAGGCTGATTTAAATTTAAAAGTCAAATATCAAAGTGCAAAATGACGAATCAAAAGCCAAAAAGCAATTTTAAGAGCAAGTCTACAGATTCGCTCGGACTTTAGCGAGGCTTATAGAGCCATACATAACACTTTGCATTTTCATCTATATTTTTGACGTCGTATCGGGCATCGGCTGGGTGAATTTGACATTCAGATACCCAATCTGGTAAATTAAGTTCCGTTTTTGAAAATGGCACAGACTTATGCAATCGTCGAAACTGGCGGCAAGCAATATAAAGTCGCCCCGGGACAGAAGATAGATATCGACCGTCTCTCCGCTGCCGAGGGCGAGGACGTCGAGCTTTCCAGGGTGCTGCTTATCGCCGACGGGGAAGATACCATCGTCGGCACGCCAAACATTGATGGGGCTAAAGTAGTGGCCACCTGCCTTGGTGAAAGAAAGGGCGAGAAGGTAATCGTTTTCAAGTATAAGCCAAAGGTGCGGTATCGCCGGAAGAAGGGACACCGGCAGCTTTATGCTACACTCGAAATTAAACAGATCGTGAAACCGGGCGAGGCGGTGGCAGCAAAGAAACCTCGAAAGAAAAAGGTTGCAACTGGAGGTAAAAGTTAATGGCACACAAGAAGGGCGGCGGTAGCACACGCTGTGGACGTGATAGCAAAGCTAAACGGCTGGGTGTGAAAAGGTACGATGGTCAACAGGTTAATGCCGGCACCATCCTGGTGAGACAGCGCGGGACTCGTATTCACCCGGGCAACAACGTCGGTATAGGCAAAGACCACACTCTTTTTGCTCTCATCAACGGCACAGTCAAGTACGAGCCCACAACCAGGAACAAGAGAAAAGTCAGCGTTTATGCTGAGTGAAGAAAAAATGAAAGCCAAAATCCATCCCGAATACCATACTGATGCTAAGGTAGTTTGCTCCTGCGGCAACACTTTCACTACCGGCTCAACCAGAAAGGTTTTAAGAGTAGAGCTTTGTAGCAAGTGTCACCCATTCTTCACCGGCGAACAGAAGATAGTAGATACCGCCGGCAGGGTAGAACGCTTCAAACGCCGCTACAAGATGACCGACTAGCCAGGAAAGAGGCGAGGCTAAAGCCTCGCACTACATCCTCATCGATTCTGCCCATAAATGTAGTGCGACCTTTTAAGGTCGCTAAGCGGGGTTCAGGCGAGACTCAAGCATCGCACTACACCATACAAAAATCCAACACCAAAAATACCAATGAGCAAAACATCATTTGTTTTGGATTTTGAGATTTGAATTTTGGGCATTGTTTATTATTTCGATATTCGAATTTGGGATTTGGAAATATGGAGAAAGGGGATAAAATAGCGGCAATGGAACCTTTCCACTACGGGGGACAAGCGGTAATAGAAGGAGTGATGATGCGGGGGCGGGAAAATGTGGCCATCGCTGTCCGCCGCCCCGATGGTGAAATAGAAGTAACCAGCCAGCCCCTTGCCAATTTATACAAAGGCCGCCTCAGGAACACCCCAATCATCAGGGGCATAATCATCCTCATCGAGACTCTAGTACTCGGTGTTCAAGCCCTACTTCACTCCGCCCAGGTTGCCGCAGCCGAAGAAAAAAAGGACATATCCCCAGCAGCACTATGGGGAAGCCTGGCTATCGCTGTTGCCTTCGCCATAGCCCTTTTCTTCATTGCTCCACTACTGCTCACCCGCTACCTCGTAGACCCATACATCGCCTCATCATTAGTCAGCAATCTGATCGAAGGTGCTTTCCGCATCGCCATCTTCATCGCCTATCTGAAACTGATAAGCCTGATGCCCGATGTAAAGAGGGTCTTCGCTTACCACGGTGCTGAACACAAAACGGTCAATGCTTACGAAGCTGGAATGCCCTTAGAGCTAAGTTACGTCAAAACCTATTCTACCTCCCACGCCCGTTGTGGCACCAGCTTCCTGCTGGCAGTACTGATTATCGCTATATTCATCTTCGCTCTGCTCGGTCGCCCACCCTTGCTACTGAGCATCCTGTCCCGTATCGTTCTCATCCCGGTCATCGCTGCCATCGGCTATGAATTCGTCCGCTTCGGCGCAACCCACAACCGAAATCCAATAGTACGCAGTCTTCTCGTCCCAGGTCTCCTATTGCAATCCATGACCACGGGAGAGCCGAACGACAGCCAATTGGAGACAGCCATATCGGCGCTGAATAGAGTCATCGAAACAGACAGTAGTGTTGCCCAACAATGTAGCTGCGACCCTTCAGTGTCGCCAGTTACCCCACCAATGTAGTGCGACCTTTTAAGGTCGCCTCGGGTGGGGTTTGGGGCTTTGGGGCGAGGCTGAAGCCTCGCACTACATGTTTTGTATGAAGTCTATTCTAAATCTTGCTTGTCTAGTTTCTGAAAGAAACAGCTCTGATTACCGGTGTGGCACACTGGGCCTGCCGGTTTGGCTCGAATCAGGATGGCATCGCTATCACAGTCCTTGGCCAGGGACTGCACCTTCAAAATGCTACCCGAGGTAGCTCCTTTATGCCATAATTCCTGCCGGCTGCGACTGTAGAACCAGACCTCACCATTGTCCAGAGTCCGCCGCAAGGCTTCCTTATCGGCGTAACCCAACATCAGCACTTCACCACTATCCGCATCTTGAATTATGACCGGTATTAAACCTCTATCATCAAACTTTAACATTGCACACCGCCTTCGGACAGGTCTAAAGACCTGTCCCTGTCATTCTGAGGAGCGGAGCGACGAAGAATCTGACCTTCCGGCCTTAGATATCCTTCGCTTCGCTCAGGATGACTTAAGAGACAGACCTTCAGTCTATCTTTTAAGTTTCCTTGAAAATCGTTAAGGCTCGACCTCAAAAAGCTCCCTGGGGCTGATGTTAAGGACTTCTGCCCCATGGTCCGTAATCAGCACCGTGTCTTCCAGCTTCACAGCGCCATGGTCGGGATGCATCATATGTACATCCAAAGCCAGAACATAGCCGGTATGAATGGTAGAATGATTGCCCTCGTTCACTATCGGTGGCTCATTAATCTCCAGACCTATACCATGAGCTACGAAGTTCGAACTCCTCCCATTGCCCAGACCTTGGAAGTAATCCACCACTCCCAGTTCCCACGCCCGCTGCCATGCCAATTTGTAGATTTCGCTGCACTTCACACCCTCAGCCAAATGGGAAATAACGTAATCACAGATATCTCTCAAGCTGTAAAACAGGGAGCGTATCTCAGGGTTCGCCTTGCCGATGACATAAGTACGAGATTGGTCGGCATGGTAACCATGATATAGCACTGGTATGTCAACTACAACCGGCTCGCCTTTTTTAATCCTTTCTAAAGAAGCTCCCACCGGCATAGAAGCACTCAACCCGGTGCCAGTTAGCGAATAGACGAGGCCGCTGACCTTGTACAGGCTGGCACCGGAGCCAACCGGTCCCCGGCCCATTGAGAAGTCAGGCCGCCGAATGAAGGTGAGACCTTCATGCCCCGCCCGACGGTGAGCATTTTCTACAGCAGCAGACAATTCCAGCTCCGTTATGCCTCCTTTAAGGACTTCGAGAGCCTGCTTATGACCAGCGTCTATTACGCCACAAGCTTCACGGATGACTGAAATCTCCCCTGGCTCCTTCCTCTTCCTTTGCTCCAGGATGAGCGGCGATACATTCACGATATTAAAACCTGGCAGTAACTCCCGCCATTTCAAGTAAGTCTCAGCCGATATAGCATCCAATTCCAGACCCACTGAGCCCTCTGTTACCTTCCACTTCTTCAACTCACCAGAAACCGCCTCCAACCGGCTTTCGTTGCTTAACTTACCCTTGTCCAGCCAGGTTTCATTGATAACGAAATCATAACCTCGCCGCACAAACAGGTGAAAGTCTTTCGGAGTTACCAGCAGGACACAAGGCTGAACAGTGCCGGCATAATACAAAAGGTCACGCGAATAGAGAATGACACCAGCATCTATGCCCCCACCTGCCATTCTGTCCTGAAGTTCCTTTATTCTTTGAAGTGACATTCTTTTTACCTGTCGGACAGGTCTAAAGACCTGTCCCTACATTTTCCCTCCTCCACCCGTAGGGACAGACCTTCAGGTCTGTCCGCCTTACAAAGGGTGAAACCTCACAGCTCAAGGGCTAATGCCTCCTTCAAGTTTATATCGCCGGTATAAAGCGCCCTGCCCACGATAGCCCCCTCAACCCCCAGTTCCCCAAGTTTTCTTAAATGGCTTAATGCTGAAATACCACCGGCGGCGATGATAGGCAAATTGACACCTTTGACCATTTCAGCTATCGCCTTAAAACCAGGTTCAGTCAACGTACCATCCCGCTTTATATCAGTATAAATAATTCGCCTTACCCCCAGAGTTGCCATCTTCCGGCCTAATTCCAAAGCCGCAATTTCCGTACCTTTCTGCCAGCCGTGAATAGCTACACGCCCATCTCGAGCATCAATACCAACGACTATAGCCTCACCGTACTTCTGGCATAATCGCTGAACCATCTCCGAATTCTCTACCGCCACTGTCCCCAGAATGACTCGACCTACTCCAATAGCCAGCAGCTTGACCACACTGGCTTCATCCCTGATGCCACCACCGAGCTGAACGGGTATGCCTATTCGTTTCACTATGGTTTCAACAATCGCCCTATTACGCGGTCCCCCGTCGGCAGCTCCATCCAAGTCAACCAGATGAAGCCGCTTTGCCCCTTGAGACTGCCACTCCAGAGCCACAGCCACCGGGTCTTCAGAGAAAACCGTTTCCCGGCGGTAATCACCCTGATACAGCCTGACGCATTTGCCGCCTTTTATATCAACAGCCGGTATTATTTCCATACTGCACCTGCCACATGAGACTGTTTCCCAATGTAGTGCGAGGCTTTAGCCTCGCTCAAATCCCCCAGGAGACCCTAAAGGGTCACACTACATTGAAAACAAATAATCCATAAACGCTCCCTATGTGCCTGCGTATTTTAACTTGCAGGAATTTACTATACAATATTAAAGGTTTAACCCCTTACTTTCAAACAAAGGAGGCATAAACAATAATGGACTTTGAGCTTACCGAGGAGCAGAAAATGTTCAAAGATGCCATACACAACTTTGCCGAGAAGGAAATTGCACCGCTGGTGGAAGAAGCCGAGAAAACATCAACTTTCCCCATCCAGCTATTTCCCAAGATGGGTGCACTTGGCTACCTATGTGTCAGATATCCTGCTGAGTACGGTGGTGCCGGGATAGGAAAGATAGGTGACTGTATTGCCATCGATGAGGTAGCCTATCATAGCGTCGGTATAGCTGCTGGCATCATGGTTCAAAGTGGAATTGGTACCACAGCCATTTATACACGGGGCACAGAAAACCAAAAGCAAAAATACCTGGTGCCAGCCATTAAAGGGCAAAAAATCGCCGCTTTCGGGCTTACCGAGCCCAACGCTGGCTCCGATGCCGCAGCTATAGAGACGACCGCCACCAAAAAGAACGGCAAATATATCCTCAACGGCACCAAGACCTTCATCACCAACGGAAACATCTGCGATTTCGTCACGGCTGCCGCCTATACTGACAAGAGCAAAGGCTCTCGAGGTGGAGTCAGTCTGTTTATCGTGGAAACGGGTACCCCCGGATTCAGCCGTTCCAAGCTCCACAAGTTTTGCGCTCGTTCCAGCGAAATAGCTGAACTGGCTTTTGAAGACTGCGCCGTGCCCGAGGAAAACCTCATCGGTGAAGAAGGCAAGGGCTTTCCCTATTTGATGGAATCGCTAACCGGCGGCAGGATTTCTCATGCCTCCCGAAGTTTAGGCCTAGCTAGAGCGGCTTATGATGCTTCCCTCAAATACGCACAGGAGAGAGTGCAATTCGGACAGCCCATCGCCAAATTTCAGGCGAATGCCTTCAAGCTGGCACGAATGGCTATGGATATAGAGGCAGCCCGCTGGCTGATATACTACGCCGCCTGGCTCTATGACCAGAACAAGCCGCATGTTAAAGAAGCAGCTATGGCCAAGCTCTTCGCCAGTGAAGTGTCAACGCGCGTAACCATGGAAGCCATGCAAATCCACGGCGGCTATGGGTTAATGGAAGAGTCCGTAGTCCAGCGCTATTTCCGCGATTCCCGAATGTCAACCATAACCGAAGGGACTTCGGAAATTCAGCAGCTCGTCATCTCCCGAGAAATCGGCATACGGTAGAACAGTCCCCATCATTTGCGGGCCTCGATTTATCGGGGGGCGTGACAATCTCATAGGGTCGCCTAGCCACCCGGGCGAGGCTAAAGCCTCGCACTACATGTGTCTTTTCCATCCACCAATGTAGTGCGACCCTTTATCCCGACTAGTCGGGATAAAGGATCGCACTACCGACCTCCGCTCAAGGCGCGCTTTACTTCTCTCCTCAACTGATCAGCAGTAAACGGCTTGTCAATACGGGCAACTTTGGTCTCCGAGAGGAACTTCTCCGTAGCCGCACCCACAATATCGCCGGTGATGAACACCACTCTCTGGGCTAATGACTTGGCCATCTTTTGAATACGCCCGTATAATTCAGCGCCATCCATGCCCGGCATCTTGATATCCAGCAGGATGAGGCTGTATCTCTGGCTTTCAATCATCTTTAGGGCATCACCAGCATTATCTGCAGTATCTACTTCGTAACCTTCACCACCTAGCACCCGTTTCACCAGGTCACTAACCACCTGCTCATCATCCACCACCAGTATCCTGGCTTTGGTCACCTTCTCAGACTCATCAACAACCGGCTCAGCCGGCTTCGGCAGTTCGGCTTCGGTAACTACAGGCAACTCCACGATAAAGGTTGCGCCTTTGCCCGGCTCGCTTTCAACGTATATTTTCCCCTTATGTTCGGCTATTATGCCATAGCACAGGCTCAAGCCCAGACCAGTGCCTTCACCTACCCCTCTGGTGGTGAAGAACGGGTCGAAGATTCTATCCTTTATTTCCGGTTTTATCCCCCGGCCATCGTCTTTGACTGATATCTTGATGATGTTATCGCTCTTTTCCGTGGTTATGGTGAGCTTGCCCCTGCCATGAGCTAATTTCATCTCCGTCTCGGCATTGACGATGAGGTTCAGCAGCACCTGCTGTATTTGGCCGGGGTCAGCCACGGTTTCGGGCACATCAGGAGACAGCTTAATAGTAACCTTGACATTGTTGACCTTCAGGTGATAATCTCGCAGTGCCACGGTGCTCTCTATAAGCTCGTTAATATCAACATATCTTCGCTCCGGCTTGGTCTGGCGAGAGAAAGCCAGCAGCCGCTTCACGATGCCAGCCACGCGCTGAGCGCCCTCATTGATAGCTGCCAAATCTTTCCTGATGTCAAACGGGACGTCTTTCCGGTCCATAAGCAACTGGGCATAGCCGATGACGCCGGTGAGGGGATTATTTATCTCATGGGCGACGCCGGCTGTCATCTCGCCCACAGAAGCCAGGCGGCTGGCAATTTGAGCCTTTTGCTCCAGTTGTTTCCTCTCTTCTTCTACCTTCTTGCGCTCGGTGATGTCGCGAATGAACACAATCATTCGCCCATTACCAACTGGCAAATAGTTGACGCTTATCTCAACGTCAATAATCCTGCCATCCTTACGTCGGTGCCGACTTTCAAAGCGGTCGTAGCCAACCTCCTTTATCTTTCGGATGCGGCTGGTCGTCTCCTCCGGTTTCTCTATTGCCTCGACATCCATAATTGCCATATTCAGAAGCTCGTTGCGGGTGTAACCGGACATTTGGCAGTAAGCTTCGTTCACGTCTAAAAAGTGTCCCTGCATATCCGCTTGCCAAAAACCATCTATGGTGGTGCTGATGATAGTCTGGTATTCTTCCTCCTTGACTTTGCGCTCGGTTATGTCCATGAAGTTCCCCAGCGTGGCTCTATCGCCCTGGTACCCGATAGATACGACCTGTTCGTCAACCCATCTCACCTCACCACTTTTACGGATATACCTGTATTCATAAGGGGAAGAACGCTTTCCTTTCAGCATCTTCACTGCATTTTCCCTGACCATCTCGCGATCCTGAGGATGGACAAGGTTGAAAGGGTCCATAGCTAATAATTCATTCTCAGTGTAGCCTACAATTTTCTGGAAGGTTGGGCTCACAAGATTAAACTTTCGGCCCTGGATTATGTAGATGCCAACGGGCGAACTATTGATTAGTTTCGATGACAGTCTCTCAATTTGCTTGCGCTCGGTGATGTCAGTGTCAAATACCAGACCAGCAGGTTTGTCCTCCCAGATAATTGCGGCGACATTTCTCTCCAGCCATTTCACATTACCTTCTTTGTCAACAATTCTCAGAGAGTAACTGGATGGAGCTTTACCGCCTTTCATTCTTTGAGCATGATATTTCCTGACTCTATCCAGATCCTCTGGATGGATAAGCTTTTCGGTAGGCATGTAACTCATCTCGTCAATAGAATAGCCAGTAATCTCAGTCAATTTACGATTGGAAAATTTAATTATGGCATCCTGAACGACGGAGATACCTTCAGCAGCATTGTCCACTAAAGAGCGATACCTCTCCTCTGATTCACGCAGCGCCTCCTCCGCCCGCTTGCGCTCGGTAATATCGCGGGCGATTCCGCGAAAACCAATGATTTCGCCATTTTCATTCCGCAAAGGAAAAACCGAGCGTTCTGTAAATATTATGCTCCCGTCCTTTCGAACAACTACCGTAGGAACTCCTTTCGCAGGCTCACCCGTCCGATAGACCTTATTAGCGGTTTGAAAATCAGCCTCAATGTTGCTTTCATGAGAGAAAACCCGATAGTTCATTCCTATCAGCTCCTCTTTAGAATATCCCAAGGCTCGGCTCGCTGCATCATTGGCGAAGGTGATATTGCCAGCGAGGTCTACCTCGAAATAGCTATCCTCCATTTCCTCCAGTATGGTTCGATATCTCTCCTCCGACTGCCGCAGAGCCTCCTCCACCCGCTTGCGCTGGGTGACATCTCGGACAATGCTCAGATTAAACATCCTCCCACCAATCTCAAGCATAGCTGAATTGGCTTCGATATCAATTAGAGTTCCATCTTTGCGCTGGTGATGTAGGCCCATTATCCCTGCCACTCCCCCCATCTTGCGAATCTGCCGGAATTTATCTAGCACTTGCGGGCGTTCTTCCGGGGGGTGAAGGTCCATTGCACTCATGGTTTTTAGTTCCTCAACGCCATAACCATCCATCTCAGCAGCCTTCCTATTGCAGTCAATAATGCGGGCGGTATAAGGCTCAATCAGGTAGATAGCCTCATTAGCGTTATCGAACAGGCCGTGGTATTTTCTTTCGCTCTCCTGCAGCATCTCCTCCGCCCGCTTGCGCTCGGTGATGTCTATGATGGCCCCTTGGATAGCAGGTTTCCCACCGTACTCGATGCGGGTAGCATGCATTTCCAGCCAGCACACCGACCTGTCCTTTCGAATACCGCGATATTCATACCGGGGAGGCACCGTTTTGCCCGCCAAGCGGTCACGAAAGCGCCCCCAAACCAGCGCCTGGTCTTCAGGGTGCACCAGCGCCTGCACTTTTTCTGGCGGCAGTGACAGTAGCTCATCAATACTGTATCTGGCGATTTCAGCAAAGGCAGCGTTGGCGAAAACGATGCGGAAATCTTGCAGTACAACTAGCCCCATCAGAGACTGCTCGGTCAATGTTCGATACTTCTCCTCGCTCTGGCGCAGCATCTCCTGTACCCGCTGCTCACGCTCAAGATTGTTCAGCCAGTGCGTCACCTCTAATTCAGCGCGTTTCTCGTTAAGGAATTCCTGGGGTGGAATGTAGTAGAAGTTGTGATAAACCTGCTTACCTTTTATTATGAGAAGCGGGTGAGTCATAACAATGCCCTTGATTATTTCAGGGTCGAACTTCCAGCGGTCGTACTGACAGATGGCAAGGCAGGGATACTTAGGAAAGAAGTCGCTGTTAAGCTTTGCCTCATATTCCAGCAGCTTCTCCGAGCCGGGATGGCCGCGCAGCACCCAGGTCATCTCACCAGTAACACGGAGAGCTGGATAACCTTCGGCAATCGCTTTTTCAGTCTCCGAGATGAGCAGGGCAATCATCCTGTCAGGGTCAAAGGAACCTTTTTTGGTGTAAGCCTCGGTCTGGTGCAGGATGGATAGCTGCCCCGACTTCTCGGCTGAAGCCACGTCAATCCCTTCCTCACCAAGATATTTGCGGATTTCATCGGCAGTGCTGGTGTCAACGATGTAAATGCATTTCTCGCCGTACTTCAGCCCGATTGCTATGAACGGCACGACAGCAGCACGCCATTCTTCACGCGATTCATAGATGAGACATGAGTGGTCATGCGGCTTGAGTGTCTCAAGCATCCCGGTGAGGCTCACGCCTCCGGGCTGGATGCCCAAACTGCTGTCATGGCTGGGAGAAACACCACGCCCACTTCTGAGTTTAGGTGAGCATGCACGTCCTGCCCTTGAACGACTGACTGGCGACCTTTTTACTTTCTCTTTATCTCTCATCTGCCACCTCCCTTAAGACGCTGTTTCTTTCGCTGGGCTGTTTAGCACCACTCAATTTTCAATGTAGTGCGACCCATAACTCATAAGCTTGACCTTTTAGGGTCCAGACCATCGAGTCTGATAGATATATTATGTCCACAGTGCCATAGGAACGTCAAGAACCACGAGGCTTATGGCTATTGACTATTTAACTTAACCATATATATTGACTGCATAAACGCAACTATGAGACCCTTCACCTTCGCTCAGGGTGACACTACTGCAATTGTCATTCTGAGCGGAGCACTTCGCTTTTTCTGTCATTCTGAGCGTAGCGAAGAATCTCCTATTAGCTCGGTGTAAACTACGCGACTGAAGAATCTCCGCTCGAATTACGTTGCTATAACGATATTTTATCAATGACCATTAGCCTCGTGAGCACGACCCTAAAGGGTCGTGACTACTTTTTTGGAAGGAGAGTGACAAGCAGGCGATACCACCGTGCATATCAGGGTCAGCTCTTTGAGTTTCGCAGATTAAACAACGCCTTTGCAGTTACTTCTGAAGTCACGAAATAGACTAACGTATGACTTTCTCATACCATATAGTCTCTGCCCAGGTCTGAAAACCGAGAGAGTGGTATAAGGCGACTGCGGCAACATTCTGGCTATCGACGGTTATGTCAATGATTTCTCGCCCCTTGCTCTTAAGATGCAATAAACCCGTCTTAAGCAGCTTCCTGCCCACACCTCTTTTTCTGTAGTTGGGGTCAACACCTATCATGTAGATGCGTCCTTTGCTCCTTCCAGTAGATGAATCACGACCGCATTGTGCCTCAGTCCAGCAATAACCGATGGGCTTATCATCACTCGAAGCCAAAATCACATCATCGTGACAGCCGCCTCTGGTGCTTATCTCCCAGGCTATGTACTCAGCAGTATTCGGATTGAAACCCCAGGTGCCTGTAAAACAACGGTTTTCAATCCGGGCAAGCAATTCATTTTCACCAGCACTAAGATGACGATATACCAGGTCTCGCTGGTCAAAAGCCTCAAGGTTTACCCTAGCAACATCCAACCTCATCTCATAGAAACGGCGGACTACCCTGAATCCTAAATTTGATAAGAACTCCCCCTGTGCTGACTCAACCTCAAGAATGTTCACATGGGCAACTCTGGCTCCCAACCCCCCCACCCGCCCCAAGGCGCGGTGGAAAAGTCTCTCAAGTATGGTCTCCAAACTATACGAGGGGCTGACACCGTACTCGAGTATTACACGCCCGATACCAAGCTCTGGCAGGACATTGACATAGCCAATAATCACCCCACCCGCTTCAGCAAAGAAAAGGTTCTTGTCTACATGATAACCAGGGCGGTTCAACAGATGGACAAAAACCGCCCCTTCCTTGAGCCGCTCGTAGGCGACACGGTCTCGCGGGTCTTGTGGGTTGCAGCTCCTGACGGTGAATTTATATTTCATCTATAAGTGCCAATGAATAATATATTTCTAATGTAGTGCGACCCTTTAGGGTCACTTTTATACCCAGCCGAATCTTTGGTTCTTCTGGTTAAAACGCAGCGAGGCTAAAGCCTCGCACTACTTCGAAATCGATTTCATCACCTTTACCTCACCACCAAGATTCTTCTTCAGATTGCAATTTTATCAGGGCAGGTAGTATCATACAATTTCATGCAACTACCTTGGCCTCGGGAGACTGGAAAAATGACAAAAACATGCAACGCAATGGTGATTACACCCCACGCTGACGATGCTGAATACGGTATCGCCGGTACAGTAGCCAAATGGACTCAGCAAGGCAAAGAGGTCATATATGTGGTATGCACCAACGGCAACAAAGGCAGCAATAACCCCCAAATGCAGCCTGAGAAATTGGCTGCGATTCGCGAACAAGAGCAACTAGCCGCTGCTAAGTTACTGGGACTGAAGGAAGTAATCTTCTTGCGCCATGAGGACCAGTCTCTGGAGGACACGCCAGAATTTCGTAAGGAAATAGTCCGCCTAATCAGGATGTATCGCCCAGAAATCGTGGCTACCAGTGACCCCTACAGACGCTACATCTGGCACCGCGACCACCGAATTACGGGGCGGGTTGTGTTGGACGCCATTTTCCCTTATGCCCGTGACCGCTGGGCCTATCCTGACCTGGTTGAACAAGGTCTGGAACCACACAAGGTTAAGGAGGTCCTTCTGTGGGGTGCTGAAGAGCCGAACTACTTCACTGATATCACCGATACCTTTGAGATAAAGATGGCAGCCTTACACTGCCATCACAGCCAAGTGGGTCACTTCCCCCGAGAATGGGATGACCTGCTGAAACAAAGATACGAGCAGCTTGCCGAAGGGAAAGGTTTCGCATTGGCAGAGGCTTTTCACCGCGTCGAAATATGGTGGTAAGCCACTTATGATGACAACCAGAGAACATCCCCGCACAGGTTCGGGTCATGGGGCTTCGAGACGAAGATAGCAAATTCCTTTTTCTCCTTACCTAATACTGTGGCATCACCATGCCCGGGGTATACCGCGGTATCATCAGGCAGGACAAAAATTTTGGTTTCTAAGGATTTCACTATCTGCTTGAAGTCATCGGGCGTCCCGGTCTTTCCTGGACCACCCGGGAAAATAGTATCTCCTGATATCAGATATTTGCCCAATAGGAGACACACACTTCCCGAAGTATGACCCGGTGTATGCATTACCTTAATCCTCAGCCAGCCTACATCCACCACATCGCCATCCCGAAGCTCAATGTCAGGACGAGATGATAACCTGACACCATCCAGTGGATGAACCGCTAACGGGATTTTGAGCTTGGATTTTAACTCATCAAGCGCTCCGATGTGGTCAATATGATTATGAGTTAAGACGATGTATCTGGGGGTGGTGTTTGCCAGTTGCTTCAAGATTTTATCAGCTTCACCAGGCGCGTCCACCACTAAGCTATCCCCGGTAGCCTGGCAGACTATTATATAAGCATTGGTTCCGAAGGGCCCCAGACCAAGTCTGGTTATCCTAACATTGTTGTCTTGTGCCACATTTTCCATGATTACACCGCCTAGTTGCCAAAGCAAAATGTAGTTGCGACCCTTTAGGGTCGCTTTTCGTAACGAGGCTATCCCGCAAAGCGGGACGTGGCTACACTAGAAGACACCCCATCAATCAGCTCTTACGCGTGCGGGCAAAGTACCAAGCCAAGCCCAGCGACATAATCACAGCCCCCAGGAAAACCATCAGGACATCAAGGTTGAAACCACAATGGAAACTCCCCACCCCTCTAATAAGCACAAAGCCGATGATGAAATTCACCATTCCCCAGATAACATTCACTAACGCCGATGACTCGCCGATAGTAGGCGGTGAGGCAAACGGACTTTGAAACTTTCGGCCGGATATGCCGTTAACGAAGTGGGGTACGCCATTGGCCAGAAACATACCAGCAACGAAGTAAGCCAGATAAACATACCACGCCATATATTTTTCCTCCTTCCTCTAACAGTACTAAGATTTTCAAAATTCTAACACTAGGGGGTTCGATTGGTCAATAAGAATGAGGGGCTTCGCGTGAATCAGTTGAAACTAGAACAACAGGGCGACATTTTAGGACATTAGGGACGACTCCATCATTGCAGTGCGAAAGCTACGACTATTTGGTCATGTTTTAGTGCCTAGTTGAAGCGATAGAGACGAGCGCCCGAATTTGCTTTGTCAGATAGTGGACTCAGAGTTGCCAGAAACTGACTAACTGCTGAAAGTCAATCATGCCGCTTTCAGCGACGTTTTCAACTTCAATTCCCGCCTCTACTGCTGCGGCTACCGGATTCAGCCCACCCAGCAATACCATACCAACCCGGTTCATTCCAACGGCGATTTGGCAAATCGGCTCGCTTATATTGCCCAGGGCAAAAACACCATTGATGCCAGCCGCTTTGAGCTGCGTAATAACCTCCTCCACAATTGACCTCGCTGGTGCTGGTATCTCTCGGAAATTGGCCAATATCCTGCCATTACCGGTTTTAGCGGCTTCGCTGACGCCGGTCATTCCAGCACGAATATATTGTTCAGAAGGGTCTAAGGATGTACCGCTATAGTTGATTATAGCCACGAAACGTCTTGGCTTAGAATCCCTGATTTCAAGTACTCCTCCGAACTTGGATTCCATCGGGACTCCGTGTTTTAGCAGCACTCCGTTTACGACTACACCACAGACTGTAGCCAGCCCAACTTTGCCGCTTGGAATAACCACATCGCCGAGCTTCTGGCCTTCAGTCGCTGTCACCACCAGCTCGCTTACACATATCCCAGCTTTAAACACATCTTTCATAGCTTCCACAGCTTTCGGGAATTCCTCTTTATTAAAGAGCGACGTATTTATGGGAACTTGGCCAATTCGGCCCTCCGGGCTAAACGTAGTACGAAATGCTAAAAGCTCAAGCTTTTCTAGAATGAAACCGATTTGGTCTGGAGCCAAGGCTATTCGCAGCTCCTCAAGCCCTCGCGAAGTAATCATCCGTCCATCTATACCCAGAGGCTGTGTATAACCTCTCTCATCCGTAATCTTCAGGTGGTATCTGACGGCTCTCTCACTAAGTGAAAGCCCGCGTTTTTCAAGTTCCCGAGCGATGGTGATTGACCCTAACGGGTCGGAAAACTCGCTCAACACTTTCAGGATGGATAAAATCTTTCTTTCTGTATCAGAGTTGGCACTCGATATCATATTTTGTGGCAACGCCTTACATAGTTTACCACCTATTATACTATCTCCAGTGCAAAAACAGAATGCTCAGTCTCTTCCAATACAAGATGAGCCTGGAGGGAGCACCGATTTCTGATGCAAGGTGAGCCTGAAACAGGCAACTCATTTATGATTGGGACATGCAACTGATCATGAACGATGAGAAGCTAACCACAATAGAACAGGCCAAACAGTTTTTGAACGGGAGCGAGACACTTAGGTTTGAAGGGGTATCGGTTGAAGAAAGATACCAGTGGATACAGACAGTGCTGATACGGTTCAAGTATTATCAGCTTAAGAGAGCTGATAAAGGGGTGATTCGGCGGTGTATAGAGAAAGTGAGCGGCTATTCCCGGGCACAGGTATCAAGACTGATACGAGAATACAATCAAAGGGGGCAATTGAGGAAGGTACGATACAGAAGGCACCGGTTTCCCAAGAAGTA
>VGNY01000056.1 GCA_016865895.1 Chloroflexota bacterium
TATCCCGAGGAAATAACCAAATCCAGAACCGTTACCAAATATAGAGATGTTACTAAATACCACGAAGTACCTACACAGGTGCTAAAAGAAAGAACAGTAACCAAATACGTGAAAATGTCAATCTGGGCCTATTTATTCAGATAAAGGGTAGCCATATTGACAAAGTCAAAAATCAAAGGTTAAAAACCAAAATGACAGATAAAAATGCAAAAATAGAACTTTAGATTACGGAGATTATGTAAAATTACAGCGATTGCTTCAGATTACAACGGTTAAGAATGAAAGATTAACAGGCGAAATTGACAGTTTGCCTTAAATACGGTAATATGGCTTTAAGGGTTAGATTATGGCTCAGAAAGCAAAGATAACTGTAGACTTAGGGGACGATGAGCTATACCGGGCAGTAAAAATTGCCGCTATCGAGCACAGAGCAAGCTTGCGTGAAGTAGTTATAGAAGCTCTGAAGGACTGGCTAAGACGACAGGAGGAACTCGAAGACCTGCGCGACTATCAGGAGACTAAAGGTGAGCCCACCAGACCTTTTAAGGAATTTCTGGCGGAGCTAAATGAGTGAGCTATAACCTCAAAATCAGTCGTACAGCTGAAAAGGAAATAGCTCGTCTTACTTCGAAAATTCGTCGCCAAATGGTTGAAAAGATACAATCCTTGGAGGATAATCCCTATTCACAGGATATAAAACAGCTAAAAGGCGAAAAGGATGCCTACCGAGTGGATAGCGGCAAATATCGCATATTGTTCCATTTAGACGACAAAGCTAAAGCGGTAACTATCTTCAGAGTTAAACACCGCCGCGATGTCTACCGGAATTTATAAGGAACAACTATAACTATAAATAAGGAGCGCTAATGAAAAAGGAGTTGATGGACATACTGGCCTGTCCGGTATGTAAGAGTTCGCTTAAACTCAATATCACCGAAGAGAAAGAGGGCGCGGTAGTTACCGGCTCTCTCTTCTGTAAAAAATGTAACCACAGCTACCCCATCACGGACAGCATCCCCAACCTGCTGCCGCCAAACCTTGAAAAGGCTTAGTAACCTTACCTGTCATTCCACACACATGTCATTGCGAGTCCCCCGATATATCAGGGGATGTGGCAATCTCGGTGACGGGAATACCGTGAGATTCTTCGCTACGCTCAGAATGACAAAAAAGCGAAGGGCTCCTCGCGATGGCAAAGGAATTTTGAGACCCTTCCACTTCACTTCGTTCAGGACTCAGGTCAGGGTGACAAGTAAAAGTCCAAACCTAAAAGGCTAATTATTCAGGGCTATAGGTCACGCAGCTTTGCGGAGACTCCCAGACCTGCACACTTGATAGCAACACGTCTCCAGAGAAACGACCTTTAAGCTGGTCATAAATGGCTACAGCGATATTTTCCGAAGACGGATTCAGTTTATCGAAGGGCGGCACATCATTAAGACAGGTGTGGTCAAACCGGGCAAGAACCTCCCCCAGATGACGCTTCAGCTCAGTAAAATCATACGCCATGCCAATATCATTCAGTTTTGTCGCCTTCAAGCTAACTACCACCTTGAAACGATGACCGTGCACGTTCTCACATTTGCCACCATAATCCCTAATATAATGAGCAGCATCGAAATGCCCTTCAACAGATACTTGATACATCTTGCCTCCTGTTCACAACTTCCTCAGCTTCAGCCCACCTGCATACACCAGCCACTTCGCCCAAATCATCCAACAGTTCTTTGATTCTTTTCCCGTTCACAGGATGAACCAGGTCGGGAGCGATTTCAGCCAGCGGCACAAGTACAAAAGCCCGCTCAGTCAGGCGCGCATGAGGTATAGTCAATTCCTCAGTACTGAAAACACTGTCGCCATAAAAAAGTATGTCAATATCAATAGTCCTGGGGGCGTTAGGAAAACTGGGTACCCTGCCCAGCTCAACTTCGATTTCCTTGGCCAAACGCAAAAGCTTATCAGGACTTAGCTCAGTAGAGATAAGGCACACAGCATTTAGAAAAAGGGGCTGGTCTCTATAGCCCACAGGCTCAGTCTGGTAAATTGATGACAGCTTTTCCACTACCACCTGTCGTGATAATAATTCCAATGCCCGAGCCAGGTTTTGCTTTCTGTCCCCCAGGTTTGAGCCAAGACCAAGATAGGCAGTTATCATTGCTAGCTCACGTGCTCCGAATAATTGCATCGCTCATGCGGCAAACGCGTATCATCTCCCTGACATCATGCACTCGAACCATATCTGCACCCTTAGCAATGCCGATGGCAACGCTGGCTGCTGTGCCCTCCACGCGCTGCTCCAGAGGCAAGTCCAGCACCAATCCAATCATAGATTTACGCGAAGTGCCAAGCAAAATGGGTCTCCCTAACACTTTAAGCTCATCCAATCGCCGCACCAACTCGAGATTCTGCTCCAAAGTCTTGCCAAAGCCGATGCCGGGGTCAACTATGATATTCTCCCAGGGTACACCTGCATCCAATGCCAGGTCTATAGACCTTTTCAGGTCAGAAATCACCGCGGGGACAATATTGCGTCGAGGCTTATCTCTTTGGTTGCTCATCAAGATTATAGACACACCTCTCTCCACCGCCAGTTCAGCCAATTTCGGCTCCTGCTTCAACCCCCATATATCATTTATCATGTGCGCTCCGGCATTGAGAGCCTGACGAGCTACTTCAAGCTTGTAAGTGTCAACGCTCAAAGGCACTGTTATCTCGTTCGCCAACCGCTCCAACACAGGTATCACCCGACGTAATTCTTCATCAACCGATATCGGTGCTGAGCCCGGCCGTGTGGATTCGCCGCCGACATCTATTATGTCAACACCATCAGCAACAAAACATCGCGCTTGAACCACAGCGGCACCAACGCTATTCAAACCATCGCCGGAAAAAGAATCAGGAGAAACGTTGACAACTCCCATCACATAGGTTCGCTCGCCCCAGCGGAAAGTGACATTCCCACATTGAGTAACACCCGATGAAGCTCCACCTTTAGCTTCCCGCCATTTCAACAACGAAGTTTGGCTCAACCTGCTAGTCATCAGACATTTATTCTACCACGCATGGCAATATATTATGTAGTTAATAGGCGAGATTCTTCCCGATAAATCGGGATGAAATCGGGATTCCCTCAGAATGACAGACGAAGGATTCACTAGGTAATTATACGCTATTCAAAGCTCACCAGAATATGTTAGAATTACTAACCAGCAAGCAATCAGGCCGAGTCAACACACCGCAAATCGGCTTAATTGAGAGGTGAGACAAATGGGAACTGAGCAAAAAATCACCGAACTGAACAAACTGAGAGAACAGGCTATGGCCGGTGGTGGCGCCCAGCGTATCGAAGCCCAACACAAGCGCGGAAAGCTGACAGCCAGAGAGCGGATTCAACTTCTCTTCGACCCCGGCACTTTTGAGGAGTTAGACCCATTTGCCCTCCATCGTTGCACCGATTTCGGGCTTGAAACGCAAAAGACGCTTGGCGATGCCGTAGTCACCGGGTATGGCAAAATCAATGGTCGAAATGCCTTCATTTTCTCTCAGGACTTCACAGTTTTCGGCGGCTCGTTGTCGAAAGTAGCTTCGGAAAAAATCTGCAAAGCTATGGACCTGGCAGCTAAAAATGGTGCCCCTGTAATCGGCCTGCTTGACTCAGGAGGCGCACGCATTCAGGAGGGGGTGGATAGCCTGGCAGCCTACGGTGATATCTTCATGCGTAATACCATTTACTCAGGCGTTGTGCCTCAGATTTCGGTAGTCATGGGACCTTGTGCTGGCGGCGCTGTTTACTCACCAGCCATAACCGACTTCATCTTTATGGTCAAAGAAACAGGACAAATGTACATTACCGGACCAGCGGTAATTAAGTCAGTGACCGGCGAAGAAGTCAGCCTTGAGGATTTGGGTGGTGCCATGACCCATGCTACCAAGAGCGGCAACTGCCACTTCGTCACCAACAATGACCAGCAATGTCTTGAGGCGATACGCCGCCTGCTGAGCTTTTTGCCTCAAAACAACATGGAAGAGACACCTTTCATAGATACTGGTGATGACCCCAACAGAATGGACGAACAACTTCTTCATGTCGTCCCCGACGACCCGAATAAAACCTATGATATGAAACAGGTCATATTAAAAATTGTGGACAACGGAGACTTCATGGAGGTACACGAGAACTTCGCCCGCAACCTTATAGTCGGCTTCGCCCGAATGGGTGGACAGAGCGTTGGAATAGTAGCCCAGCAACCGTCCATTTATGCCGGTGTAATTGATGTTGACGCCTCGGACAAAGGTGCCAGGTTCGTCCGTTTTTGTGATTGCTTCAACATCCCACTGGTTACCCTTGTTGACGTACCAGGATACATGCCAGGCACTGAGCAGGAATACAAAGGCATTATCCGACATGGTGCCAAGTTCCTTTATGCTTACGCCGAAGCCACCGTGCCCAAAATAAGCGTCATCACCCGAAAGGCTTATGGAGGAGCTTTTGTGGTCATGAGCAGTAAGAGCCTGCGCGGCGACATCAACTACGCCTGGCCAACAGCCGAGATCGCTGTAATGGGACCGGATGGTGCCGTGAACATCATCTTCAAAGACACCATAGATAAGTCAGAAAAGCCAGAAGAGACAAGGCAAAAATTGATTGCTGACTATAGAGAAAAATTTGCCAATCCGTATGTAGCTGCGAGCAAAGGATACCTTGACGATGTCATCGACCCTAGAACCACAAGACCCAAGGTGATTAAAGCCCTGGAGATACTCAGGAATAAAACTGATACCAATCCACCCAAGAAGCATGGCAATATCCCGCTTTAAGGGAGTAGTTGAAATGAAGGAAGCTGTAGTAGCTGCTATAGTAAGTGCAATCAACGCATACATCGAGCAGGAAGAACAGGCTAGAACTATATCTCCTAAAGTTACGCCTTATCCTGAAGTCAGCCCCTGGCGACTTTTCGGACGCCAGGAGTTAATGAGAGCCAGAACCCGCTGGCAGGTACGGAGAACCAACCGATAAGAAGTCAAGATATCCATTAGGTAAAAGGAGGCACGAATATGAGCCCAGACAAGGAGAGCAAAAAAAATCCGGTAAAAATAACCGACCTTACTCTGCGTGATGGACACCAGTCCTTATTTGCCACCCGCATGCGAACCATTGACATGGAACCCATTGCCCCGGAGATGAACAAGGCAGGTTTCTGGTCCATGGAAGTCTGGGGTGGTGCCACTTTTGATGTCATGACTCGATTCCTGAATGAAGACCCCTGGGAAAGAATCCGCATCTTGAAGAAGCTGATGCCCAATACCAAGCTCCAAATGCTCCTGCGCGGTCAGAACCTGGTCGGCTACCGCAATTACGCTGACGATGTAGTTACAGCCTTTTGCCACCATGCCGCTGACTGTGGCATTGACGTCTTCCGCGTTTTCGATGCTGTTAATGATGAACGCAACTTCATAACTGCCTTTAAGGCCATCAAGGATAAGGGCAAACATATCCAGGGTTCACTGTGCTACTCGCTAACAGAACGTACACTGGGTGGCCCTGTATATAACATCGATTATTTTGTAAAGAAAGCTCTCATTATCCAAGACATGGGGGCTGATAGCCTGTGCATCAAGGACATGGCCGGGCTTATTGCTCCCGATGACGCTTATGAGCTGATTAAAGCTCTGAAGCAAGCTCTGAAAATACCGGTGAACTTGCATAGCCACTTCACCAGCGGTATGGCTTATATGAGCTACTTGAAAGCCGCTGAAGCTGGCGTGGATTTTATAGATACCTGCATTGCCCCCTTCGCTTTGCGCACTGCACACCCGGCAGTAGAGCCAATTGTGGTTGCCCTGAGTGGCAGTCCCAGAGATACCGGGCTCAACCTAGAGCATCTGCTTAAATTAGGCGACTACTTCGAGTCCATTGCCCCAAAGTACCGACACCTTCTGGACACTACCAAGATATCAGTCATCGACACAGGCGTGCTATGGCACCAGATTCCGGGTGGCATGTTCAGCAATATGGTAGCCCAATTAAAAGAAGCCGATGCCATTGACCGCTTGCGTGAAGTCTATGCCGAACTTCCCAAAACCCGCAAAGAGTTGGGTTATCCACCTCTGGTTACCCCAACCAGCCAGATTGTTGGCGTTCAGGCAGTCCAAAATGTCCTCTTCGGCAGATATAAGATGGTGTCAAAAGAAGTCAAAGATTATGTATACGGCCTGTATGGCAAACCACCAGCTCCGATTGACAAAGAGGTGCAGAAGACAGTTCTTAAAGGTTATGAACGGGGAGAGAAACCTTTTACCGGCCGACCAGCTGATATTCTAGAGCCAGAACTGGAAAAAGCCAAAGAGGCCACAAAAGATATCGCCAAGGACATTGGCGATGTGCTTGTCTATGCCCTCTATCCCACCACCGGAATGCGCTTTCTAAAATGGAAGTACGGTCAAGAGACACCACCACCAGAAACCAAGCCCAAGACTTTGGAAGATGTGAAGCGAGAAGACGAGCTTATCGCCAAAGCTAAAGCGGGCAAATTAGTTGAGAAAGTAGAGGTGAAAGCGCCGATTAAGGGGCCTGCTGCCAGAACATTTAATGTCTTCATCGGCGATGAATTCTACAAGGTTGAAGTCGAGCCTACAGGCGGCACAGTTGCCTTTGCCGCTGCACCTGCCTATACTCCACCGCCACCTCCAACAGCGCCACCAACACCTAAGCCAGAAGCTCCCCCAGCACCGGTAGAGAAGAAGGAGGCACCTCCTGCCAAGGCAGCCGTCGCTGCTGGAGAAATCCCGGTGTCTGCCCCGATACCAGGTACGGTCATACGCTATCTGGTAAAAGAAGGAGATGAGGTCAAGGTAGGCACTGGCATAGTCATCCTGGAAGCTATGAAAATGGAAAATGAAATAGTTGCTCCGGCTGCTGGTAAAATAAAATCTATAAACTGCAAACCAGGGGATAAAGTAAGCGGCGGCGCTGTACTTGCTGTCATTGGTTAGGCTTTAATGGGGAAAACCCTCAGTGAGAAAATCCTAAGTGAGAAATCAGGAGTTGATGCCCGAGCCGGCGATATAGTTATCTCCCCGGTAGATTTAGTTTTTGTTCAAGACACGACCGGCCCCCTAACCATAAGACAATTTAGAGAAGTCAAACATGGTAGGCTGGCAAACCCCCGGCAAATCGCCATTTTTCTAGACCATGCTATCCCTAGCCCCAACCGACAGCTATCAAACGACCATCAATTTCTACGCCGATTCGCCGAAGAAACTGGCTGCCTGATTTTTGAAGGTGGCAGTGGGATATGTCATCAGTTGGTGGCGGAGATGTTCGCCAATCCAGGCGATATCATCGTAGGTGCTGATTCTCACACAGTAACCGCTGGCGGTTTGGGGGCATTCGCCACCGGTATGGGCTCCAGCGATATCGCCGTCGTCTTCGCCCTAGGCAAAACATGGTTCCGAGTACCAGCGAGCTTCAAGATTGAAGTTAGTGGCAAATTCCAGAAATGGGTTGGTGCTAAAGACCTTATCCTTCACCTGATTGGCGCACTCGGGGCCGATGGCGCCGCTTACAAAGCACTGGAATTCAATGGCGAAGCAGTAACCCACATGACTATCTCTCAACGTCTCACTATAGCCAACATGGCAGTGGAAGCCGGTGCCAAGGTCGGGCTTTTCCCTAGTGACAGCATTACCAAAAGATATTTGGCAGCTCAAGGGAGAGCCAACAAATACAGGGCCCTCCATCCCGATGCTGATGCTGACTATGAGCGCCTCATCGCCATCAATGCCGCCGAGCTGGAACCTATGGTAGCTATACCCCACACCGTTGATAATGTTGTCCCAGTTCACATACTCACCGGTACCAAGATTGACCAGGTATTCATCGGCACCTGTACCAACGGTCGCCTTGAAGATTTAGCTACAGCCGCTGTTATCCTCAAGAATAAGAAAAGCCACCCACATGTCAGACTGATTGTAGCTCCAGCATCCCGGCAGGTCTTGACCGCTGCTATGAAGGCTGGCTATATAGAAACTCTAATCGGCGCAGGAGCTACATTGCTGCCACCGGGATGCGCTGCCTGTCTCGGCGTTCACCAAGGCGTGCTCGGCGATAATGAAGCCTGTATATCCACAGCTAACCGCAATTTTAAAGGCCGCATGGGCAATCCAGAAGCCTCAATATACTTGGCTAGTCCAGCCACAGCCGCAGCTTCAGCGATTACCAGCGAAATTACCGACCCGAGAAAGATACTATGATGTCCGATGTAATCCTAAAAGGCAGAGCTTTCAAGTTCGGTGATGACATCTCTACCGACCTTATCATACCAGGCAAGTACTCACATTTGAGAAGCAACCTGCCCGAACTGGCTAAACACGTCATGGAGGATGCCGACCCAACATTTGCCAAGAAAGTGAAACCAAGTGACTTTATCATCGCTGGCAATAACTTTGGAATCGGTTCCAGCCGGGAACATGCTGCATTGGTCATCAAAATGGCTGGAGTGAACGCTATCCTGGCAAAATCAGTTGGCCGTATTTTTTTCCGAAATGCCATAAATCAAGGATTACCAGTCCTGATTTGTGATACCAATAAAATTGACGCCGGCGATGAAATAGAGGTAAATTTAACCAAGGGTGAAATCACCGATTCGACCAAGGGTATTAAGCTTAGCTTCAGCAAAATCCCAAAGGTGATGCTGGATATACTAAGCGAAGGCGGACTCATTCCCTACATAAACAAATACGGCGATTTCATCATCTGAATTTCGTAAAGGCGGAACGTATTGTGCCTTACAAAGTGACTCTTATCCCTGGCGATGGCACCGGCCCTGAGATTACCAAGGCAACCAAGAGGGTATTGGAAGCCACAGGCATTGAATTCGAGTGGGATACAGGAATAGTCGGCCAGAATGCCCAAGACAAGTTTGGCACTCCTCTACCTGAATCTGTCCTCAAATCCATAAAGAAAAACAAGCTGGCCCTCAAGGGGCCGGTAACTACGCCGTTTGGTACCGGCTTCAGGAGCGTGAATGTAGCTCTGCGACAAGGTCTAGACCTTTATGCCTGCCTCCGCCCCTGCAAAACCTATTCCGGTGTGCCTACGCCTTTTGATAATGTGGACATCGTGGTAGTTAGGGAAAACACGGAGGACCTGTACAGCGGAATCGAATTCGCTAAGGGAAGCCCTGAAGCCATCGAACTTATGGAACTGATTTCCAAAACCACAGAGACAAAGATAAAGCAGGATTCTGGCTTTAGCATAAAAATAATTTCCGAAACAGGTTCCCGGCGTATTATAAAATTTGCCTTTGAATATGCCCGCGCCAATAATCGAAAAAAAGTCAGCGCCGCCCACAAGGCCAATATCCTGAAGTTTTCCGATGGTATTTTCCTAGCTACCGCCCGCAAAGTGGCTAAGGAATACCCCGACATAGAATTCGAGGATATAGTGGTCGACGCTCTGTGTATGCGCCTCACCAGAAATCCCCAGCAGTATGATATCATTGTCTTGCCCAATCTCTACGGAGATATCGTATCTGACCTTTGCGCTGGCTTAGTTGGCGGCCTGGGTATTGCACCTGGAGCTAACATGGGCGATAATATAGCGGTTTTTGAGCCCACTCATGGCAGCGCTCCAAGGTATGCTGGCCAGAACAAAGTCAACCCAATGGCTATGATGCTCTCGGCAGTAATGATGCTTCGCCACCTCAACGAAATTGAAGCTGCAGATAGGCTGGAAAAAGCCATAGCTGATGTTATCGCTGAAGGCAAGCATGTCACCTACGACTTAAAGCTGGACCGGAATCAACCTGCAGCAACTACCTCACAGGTTGCTGATGCAGTGATTGATAAATTGAAAAAGCAAGGAGGGAAAAATGAGAAGCAAGGTTAGTGTTATCGGCGCGGGCAATGTGGGAGCTACCTTGGCCCAGCGTATCGCCGAAAAGGGATACGCGGATGTAGTAGTTATGGACATCATTGAAGGCTTACCTCAGGGTAAAGGCCTGGATATGCTTCAAACCGGGCCAATTACCAGCTCCGATGCCAGAGTCATCGGCACCAATTCCTATGAAGAAACTGCCAACTCTGATATCGTGGCCATCACCTCAGGGGTGCCGAGAAAGCCAGGGATGAGCCGCGATGACTTGGTATTGACCAACATGAATATTGTGAAATCGGTCACCGAACAGGTGGCGAAATACTCGCCGAAGTGCATCATTATCATGGTTGCCAATCCCCTAGACGCCATGACACAGTTGGCTCTTCACGTAAGCAAATTCCCCCGAAATCGTGTCTTCGGTCAATCAGGTATCTTAGATACATCTAGATTCAGGACTTTTCTAGCTCAGGAACTAAACGTCTCAGTTGAAGACATTTACGCCTGTGTGCTGGGCGGACATGGAGATACCATGGTGGCCATCCCAAGGCTAACCACTGTCGGCGGCATCCCTATAACTGAGCTTTTGCCTCAGGAGACTGTGAATAAGATTGTTGAACGGACGGTCAAAGGGGGTGGCGAAATAGTTGCCCTGCTGAAAACAGGAAGTGCTTTTTATGCCCCAGCAGCAGCTACCGCTCAAATGATAGAATCAATACTCCTGGACAAGAAGAGAATCCTGCCCTGCGCTGTCTATCTTGATGGTGAATACGGAATAAAAGGTGCAGTGGTTGGCGTCCCGGTAAAATTAGGCAGGAGCGGCGTTGAGCAGATAATCGAGCTAAAACTAACCGCAGAAGAGAGCGCCGCCCTTAAGAAATCAGCCGAGGCTGTACGGGAGCTCGCCAAAATAATGAAGCTGGAGTAGCCACCCATGCGGGATATTGACTGCAAACAGATAACCGAAACCGTATCCAATCTCTTCCAAGAGGCTTGCCTTCATCTCCCCAAAGATGTGCTCACAGCTCTCGAGCAGGCAAGAGAGAAAGAAGAATCTCCTGTGGCTAAAGACGTGTTATCTCAAATAATCGAGAACACTGAAATCTCCGCCAGGGAGAAAATTCCGCTATGCCAGGACACCGGTGCCGCGGTTGTCATCCTGGAATTAGGACAGGAAGTGCATATAACCGGCGGTGACCTCGAGACGGCTATAAACGAAGGAGTACGCCAGGGATATGAGAAGGGTTACTTACGCAAATCTATGGTGCGCCAGCCCTTCTCGGCCAGAGTCAACACCAAAGATAACACCCCAGCTATCATCCACACAGATATCGTCCCTGGTGACAAACTTAAAATCAGCGTGATACCCAAGGGCGGTGGCTCTGAAAACTGTTCTCGCCTTACAGTGATGCCTCCAGCAAAAGGACGACAGGGGATTATAGATTTTGTGGTAAACCTGGTTGATGAGTCCGGCAGCAACCCATGCCCACCAGTTATCGTCGGCCTCGGCATAGGCGGAACAACAGACAAAACGATGACAATAGCCAAAAAGGCGTTGCTGCGTAAGGTCGGCGAGCCAAATCCAGACCCGGAGGTCGCTGAGCTGGAGAGGGAAATTCTGAAACGTGTTAACAATCTAGGCATTGGACCAATGGGATATGGTGGCAGAACAACCGCTTTAGCAGTTCATGCTGAAGCTTTTCCAGCACACATCGCTAGCATGCCTGTCGCTGTTAACATCCAGTGCTGGTGTGCTCGCCACAAGGAGGCAGTCCTGTAATGAGCAAAAAACACGATATTATAGTCCTAGGCTCAGGTCTTGCCGGACTACGAGCTGCTATTGAAGCTGCCCGGCATCCAGAATTAGATGTTGCCATCGTCTCCAAAGTCCAGCTGATGCGTTCTCACTCGGTCTGTGCTGAAGGTGGCAGTGCAGCCGTCATGCAACCGAATGAAGGAGACAGTTTTGAGCTTCATGCCTGGGATACGGTCAGAGGTGCGGACTTCCTTTGTGACCAGGACGTGGTAAAACGCTTTGTTGAAGAGGCGCCCAAAGAAATTCTCCTACTAGAGCACTGGGGGATTCCCTGGTCACGGCGACCTGATAGCCGGATTGCTCAGCGGCCATTTGGCGGCCATAGCTATGACCGAGCAGTCTTCGCTGCCGATAAAACCGGCTTCGCCGAAATGCAAACTCTCTACGATACCTTACAAAAATATAACAACGTAAGCAGATACGATGAATGCTATGTTAGCTCCATCCTGACAAAAGACAACGTCTTTTGTGGTGTAACTGCGTGGGACCTGACCAGCGGTGAGTTCCTCTTCATTCAGGGCAAGGCTTTAATTATCGCCACTGGTGGTGCTTGTCGTATGTTTGGCTTCACCACTTACTCCCTTACCGCCACGGGCGATGGTCTAGCCATGGCTTATCGGGCTGGATTGCCCATCAAGGACCTGGAGTTTGTCCAATTTCACCCTACAGGTCTGGTACCCTCTGGCATCCTGATTACTGAGGCGGCACGAGGAGAAGGTGGCTACCTGCTCAATAATAAGAGCGAAAGATTTATGGAAAAATACGCTCCGTCTAAGATGGAAGTAGCTCCCCGAGACATTGTCTCCCGCTCCGAGATAACTGAAATCGAAGAAGGCAGAGGATTTCCCGGCCCCGAAGGCCTAGACTATGTTCACATTGACTTACGTCATCTCGGTGCAGCCAAAATCAACGAGCGACTTCCGATGATTCGTGAAGTCGCTATGAAGTTCAACTTCATCGACCCCATTTACGAGCCGATACCCGTTCGCCCAGCTGCTCATTACTTTATGGGTGGCGTGCATACCGACATCAACGGTGCTACCCCAATAGAAGGTATCTGGACAGCCGGAGAGGCTGCCTGTGTTTCACTCCACGGCGCAAATCGTCTCGGCTCCAACTCAACCACCGAATGTCTCGTCTGGGGGAAAATAACCGGAGATGAAGCCGCCAAGTATGCCTCCAAACAGAAAGCCATTCCTTCTCCACCAAAAGCTGCAACGCTAAAAGACGAAGAGGCTAGAGTCTTCAGACGGTTTAGCTCTGAGGGCAAGGAAAGCGCCTATGCTTTACGCAGAGAGCTACAAAAAACAATGGACAGCAAGGTAGGCGTCTTCCGTACTGGCCCAGAGTTGCAAGCTGCCCTCGATAAGATTTGTGACATAAAACAGCGTCTACCTGACATCAAGGTCAAAGACCGCGGGCACATATACAATACTGATTTGCTCAGCGCCCTAGAAGTTGACAACCTGCTTGACTTGGCTGAAATCATTATATCTGGAGCCTTGGCTCGCTCCGAATCTCGAGGAGGTCATTCCAGGCGAGATTTCCCAGCTAGAGACGATGTCAACTGGCTCAAACACACTCTGGCTTACTATACACCTAAAGGGCCACGACTCGATTATATTCCGGTAACCATCACCATGTGGCAGCCGGTAGAAAGGAAATATTAGGGAGGTTGATAATGAAACGAATACAGCCTCGACAGAATTATCTGGGAGCTACCGGTTGGCTATGGGCAGGTAACTACAAAATTGAACGTTACCTGTATATACTTCATCGAATAACCGGCCTGGGAATCCTGCTTTTCCTTCTGCTCCATTTGATTATGACAACCGTTTTCCGTATCCAGGGCCAAGATGTCTGGGAAGCCACAATGAGAATACTCCACAACCCGTGGTTTAAAATTGGCGAGTATCTGGTTGCCGTCGCCTTCGTCTACCATGGTTTGAACGGCTTAAGACTCATCATACAAGAACTGGGCTTTGCCTTAGGACGGCCTACCCCACCAATCTATCCATATCGCGATTCACTTCGCAAAAAGCGTCCCTGGACAATGCTCATCATAGCCATAATCGTGATTCTTGCCCTCGTCTTCTTTTATGACTTCATCGTAGGAGGCTGGTAATGCGCAATACATACTTATGGTTTGTACAACTAGTTACGGGCGTGTTAATAGCAGTTCTATTAAGCATACACATGGTACTGATGCACCTCGATGCTATCCTCGGCTTCTTCGGAATAAATGTCAATGACCCGACTTCGTGGCACTCAATGATACAGCGGTCTAATCAAGCTATATGGGCTAGCTTATACATAGCTTTATTAGTTGTTGTGCTCTATCACGCCCTTAACGGACTCAGAAACATCATCCTGGAACTGACACCCTCAGTCAGAACTGAGCGCATCGTCACCTGGGCTATCATAGTTTTCGGCATAATCGTCTTTGTCTGGAGCAGTTATGTACCAATCGCTCTGCTATCCGCTTAGGAGGTATCATGGAGAAACATGAAACTGAACTAATAACATTCAAAGTCCAAAGATATGACCCGGAAAAGGACAATGAGCCTCATTTTCGAGAATTCACAGTGCCGTCTAGCCGAGGCATGACAGTGCTCGACGGCCTCATCTACATAAAAGAAAATTTGGATAGCAGATTAGCTTTCCGCACCTCATGCCGCATGGCAATCTGCGGTTCCTGCGGCATGCTTATCAACAACTACCCCCATCTCGCCTGCCACACACAAATAGAAGAGTTTCGCTCAAACACACTAACTATCAAACCACTGCCAAACCTGCCCATCATAAAAGACCTGGTAGTTGACCTGATTCCGTTTTTCGATACCCACAAAGCAATAAAGCCTTACATTCTTCGCCATGATGCTGAGGAAATGGAAAATCCAACCACCGAATTTGCTCAGTCACCTCAAGCACTAGAAACGCTCTTACAGTTCACCTACTGCGTAAAGTGCGGCATTTGTATCTCCGCCTGTCCCACATCAGCAAGTGACAAGCTCTTTGTTGGCCCACAAGCCTTGGCTCAGTGTTACCGCTACTGTGCTGACACCCGGGACGAAGGTGAACAGGAAAGATTCCCCATAGTGGACACCGACCACGGTGTCTGGCATTGTCATCTCGCCGGTGCCTGCTCAGAAGCCTGCCCCAAGGGATTAGACCCTGCTCTAGCTATTCAGTTGCTCAAGAGGCGAGTGGTATCCCGTGCTATAAGGCTCGGCAGAAAGCAGCAGCCTAGTTCAAAAGTGCCACCACCTACACAGACTAAACCAAAAGTTCCCTTCCCTGAATTCACCGTGAAGGGTGCTAAATAAGCCACTTCGGAGGATAAGATGAAACCGCTAAACATAAAGTCACCGCTTGATGAGAAAACCGTCGAGAAATTAAAAGCTGGTGACCAAGTTTTCATTACTGGCGTCATTTACACCGCCAGAGATGCTGCCCACAAACGCTTGGTTGAAGCTCTGGACAAAGGCGAAAAGCTGCCTCTCGACCTTACCAATCAAACCGTTTATTACATGGGACCATCTCCAGCCAAGCCAGGACAGGTTATCGGCTCAGCCGGACCGACAACCAGCGGGAGAATGGATAGCTATGCCCCTCGTCTCATGGCTGCCGGCCTTAAAGGAATGATTGGCAAAGGCAACCGAGCACAAGCAGTAAAAGATGCCATGAGAAAATACAAAGCGGTGTATTTCGCAGCCATAGGCGGCGCCGGAGCTCTGATCTCAAAGAGCATTAAAAAAGCCGAGGTAATAGCCTACGAAGAATTAGGAGCAGAAGCAATCCGCCGTCTGGAGGTGGAAAACTTTCCCGCCACTGTCATCAACGATATCTACGGCGGCGATTTGTACGAACAAGGCAAATCGAAGTATCAAGTTAAAGCATAAGCGAGACTTATCTCATTGCGGAACATTTTCATTTTCTGTCATTCTGAAGGAGCGAAGCGACTGAAGAATCTCTACTCAGGATAAAACTCCGCGACCGAAGAATCCTGTTAGAAAGCTTAGTAAGAGTAACTCTAGATTCTTCGCTACGCTCAGACTCGACTTTAACAGTTGAAAATTACCACCGAAGCTAGACCATCTACCCATCAAATACAATTTCAGCCTTCACAAGGCAAAATGTTGTGAGACGTTTTTTCAGAAATATATTGACATATCACCTATAA
>VGNY01000057.1 GCA_016865895.1 Chloroflexota bacterium
AGACTTCGCCTCTGAGTTTGTGAGCAGCTACGTCAGACTTCCTCTTAATATACGCCCCTATGCCCAAAATGAATATTACGGTAGTCAGGATTAGATTGACAATGGTAACCGTCATTTGTTATACCCCTTTTACTTCTAAAATTAGCCACAAACAATAATATATCAACTCCTCATGTTACTTCAATTGTATATTCCATAACGGCGGACTAGGAATCCGTTGGATGAAGCCAAGTGGTCAGCAGGCTAAGACTGAGTGTTAAGCAGGGCAGATATTTACCAGGTCAGTTACCTTTCAAGACGGTTTGAGGTTCCGTGGGAGAGCCTCCGGGGTAAGGATTATTGAGTCTGACGAGACCTCTTGCCTTTGGAAAGCAATCTAAATGCGTGTTGCTCTAGCTCATCTTTTGCCTCTAGTGTCTTGTCTAGCTTTTTTACAATCCTCCCAAAAGACTTATTGGCATTTTCATGAAATAAAATAGGTATAGCCTCAGGGAATAGTTCTACAATTCGTTCCATTGTCGCACTGTTCAGTGCTGTTCCGCTACTCTTTGCCAGTGACCAAACTCGTTTGCTTACTCCAATGAGCTCCGCAAGTTCGGCATCACTGAGCTCATCAAACTTCTGAATCTTGAGTAGATTGGGAACGATGGACTCTGATTGTATGGTTCCAAAAATGGATGACCTTCTGGTCATCGTCCGCTGCAATCTGTTATGTGGATAACCTACGTGGCAGCGCCCACCAGCACCACCGACCTCTCTTTGAAATCCGGTGACCAAATCCCCATCGAAGAACGCAACCCCGCAGAGGTAACCAGCATCAGTGGCATCCGCCTGGCACCACAAGGCGTCACCGCCGCCATCATCACTGAGAAAAGTATCATCAGGAAACCTTATGCGAATAGCCTGAAAAGAGTTATAATTAAGAAATGAGCAATGGGGTGACAGAGGACACAAAAGAGAAGGCTCGCCAAGAAATAGCCAACCTGGTCGAGAAATATCGCAACCTATTTGACACCGACAAGAAGAAGTACACCGAAGCTCAAACCAGAAGGGTTTTTATTGAGCCTTTATTTAGTGCCCTGGGTTGGGATATCTACGGCGGAGAGGAAGTGGTTGAGGAAGTTAAGGCAGTTGCCGGACGAGTAGACTATGTCTTTAAGCTGCACGGAGTCTCTCAGTTCTATTTAGAGGCTAAACCACTGCGGGCTGAGCTAACCAAGCCCGAGTATATCAAGCAAGCAGTTACCTATGCCTACAATAAGGGAATAACCTGGGCAGTCCTCACCAATTTCGAAGGGCTTAGGATTTATAATGCGCAAACAGGACGCCCTTTCATAACTCTTTCCTGCGATAATTATCTAACTAGCTTCGATGACCTGTGGCTCCTATCCAGAGAATCATTTGAACAAAATGCTCTGAACGAAAGAGCAGAGAAATATGGGGCACTTCCGCTCAGATTAGGGATAGAGCAGCGTCTTTTCAATCAGCTCCGCCAATGGCGTGAGGCTCTTTTTACCCAGCTGCATCGCTACAATCGACACCTAAATTACAGCCAGATAGACGAGATTATAGAGAGATTTTTTAACCGCCTCATCTTCATCCGTACCTGCGAAGACAGGAGAATAGAAGATAGAATATTGCTCGGCTCTACACACGAATGGCGAAGCAGCGGTCACAAGGGGGAACTTGTCGAAATAATACGACGCATCTTCAGAGATTTCGACGGTTATTATGATAGCGACCTTTTCGCCTTTCACTTGACTGACAATGTTTTTATAGAAAGCAGCACCCTAGAAAACATCATCATGGGTCTGTACGAAATACCCGGTGGTATGGCGAACTACGACTTTTCGCTAATTGATGCCGATGTACTGGGTACAGTCTACGAGCAATACCTGGGACATGTGGCCACCGTAGTCAAGCAACGAGCCAGAGAAGCTCAAGCCAGAATGGATTTAGGTTTCCCCTCAGAGCCAACCTTCGAGCTTACCGCCAAGAAACAGCGGCGCAAAGAGCAGGGAATTTATTATACCCCTAGGTTTGTAACCGACTATATTGTTAAAGAGACCATTGGGCGTTTCCTTAAAGAGCGCAGCCACAATGAAATAGTCAATGTGAAGATTCTGGACCCAGCCTGTGGCTCAGGCTCCTTTCTCATCCGTGCCTATGATGAACTGCTGAACTATCATGCTGAGGCTAAAGGCAAACCTGTTTCTCAGTTAGACCAGTGGGAGCGGATGCCAATTCTCACCGGCAATATCTACGGCGTTGACCTGGACATGCAAGCTATCGAGATAGCTCGCCTGAACTTACTGCTGCGCAGCCTGGCAAGACGAGAGACTCTCCCCAGCCTCGCCGATAACATCCGTTGTGGTAACTCGCTTATCTCAGGCACCGAAGACGATATGAAGAGATATTTTGGCAAAAACTGGCAGGAAAAGAAGCCCTTTAACTGGAAACAGGAATTCCCAAATATTATGGCAAAGGATGGCTTCGACATAGTAATTGGCAATCCACCTTACGTGGGGTTCCATGGCTTCATGGAACAAAAACAGTATCTCAAGGAGTTATACAAATCTGCTCAAGGTAAATTCGATGTCTACCTACCATTTATTGAAAGAGGCGTTGAGCTTCTAAGGAAAGGCGGACTTTTGGGTTTCATTTGCCCAACTAATTTCATGAAGAGACAACATGGTCAAGCCTTAAGAAAATTCTTAAAGACCGATTATAAGATTCTACAGGTAGTAGATTTCCAGCATCAACAAATCTTCGATGGAGCTTTGAATTACACGTGCATTTTTATTCTTCAAAAAGCCAAACCTACTCCTACACACATCATAACTTATACCCCTGAAAGAATAGATGGAGAGGGATTCCCGGTAAGACAAGATACTCTACAAGACGATGGATGGGTATTCAGAGACAGAACACATGAACAAATCGTTGCCAAAATTGAAACGCGACCAAACATACCTCTAGGTGAACTAACAGAGAGCATCTCGGAAGGTATTGTGACGGGGAAAAATAGCGTATTTCTCTTGCCCATGGATATAGCCAGCAAACTAAAGCTAGAGAAAGATCTCTTAAAGCCAGCTATTCAAGGAAAGCAAATTCAGCGATATTATCACGAACCAGCGGAATATGTGATTATATACCCTTATCAGAGTAAGGATAACCATACTAACCTTGTCCTAGAGCACGATTTGGCTAATCTTTTCCCGATAACGTGGGACTATCTATGTTCCCGCAAGCAGAACTTGAAGGGGCGACAATATTTCGATAAATCAGCAAAGACTTGGTACGAATTATGGTGCGAACGCACTTTTGGTCAGCAAGCAACTAACAAGATAATTGTCCCTGAGTTAGCTTCAAGCAACAGATTTGCCCATTGCGACAAATCCATATTCTATTTAGACACAGTCTGCGGAATTATCCCCAAAAATAAATCTCATAGAACATATTTATACTTGCTGGGTCTCTTAAACTCTTCCCTCTTGGAATTCTATTATAAACAGACTACAGTACCTAAAGCCGGAGGTTTTTATATTTACAAAACTATGTTCCTGAAGAAACTACCCATCCGTCATATTGACTTCGATAACCCTGCTGACAAAAAGATACACGATGATTTAGTAGCCTTAGTAGAAAAGATGTTGAAGCTAAACAAAAGATTGGCACCAATCCGCAACACGCCCTGCAACGAGCGTGACGAACTACTTCGTGAAATCAACCGCACCGATAAAGAGATAGATAACCTCGTCTATGACCTCTACAGGCTTACCAAAGAGGAAAGGAAGATAATAGAAGAAGATTAGCAGCTTGCTGAGAATAGAACAAGGAACCGTGGTATAATACGTCTGAAGTATAACTAGAGGCTAAAACAAATGGGCAAAGGTAAAGGAACCAATCGAATCGACGCTTTCATTGATTGGGAAAACATAAGGCAGAGGCTAAGCGACAATTATGTTGAAAAGGTCTCGATTGACCAAGTAATGGAAGCTATAAAGAAGGTGGCAAACGAAATCGGAGAGCTTAGGCAAGCAACATTCTATGGCGACTTCACACTGCGAAGAGAAGAGGCTCGGGTTATAGAAGGAAAAACACATTTCCGTTATCGCAATGTTTTGCGTGCTCGAAGGGGTGGAGACTGGACAGACCCCGTTTTAATAACCGAGCTAATGGAAGCAATCTACACACCCCGTGATTTTGATAGTATCCTTCTATGCAGCGGCGACTCTCATTACTGTGAGGTCATCCGCAAGGCTTCCATAAAAGGCGTCAAGGTATATATTTGTGCAGTAGGAGCAGATGCATCCACTGATTTGACAAGCCTCGCTCCCCTCTACCCTATAGAGAAATATCTCGACATTCAGCTTACCCGAAGAATGCCAGGACAGCAACCACTAACTGGTTTGTCGCCCAAAGATTTAGCCCGTTGGGTGAAATTTGTCACCATCTTAGATAGCATAGAGTCAACATTACCCTTTGTTAGTCTGAGCTATTTCCACAAACAGATAATGTTGTCTTACCTTATCGGAGGGCAGACACAAGATGATAGATGGGCCTATATCGAAAGTGCACGAGAGTCCGAAATAATTACTACCGAAAAAATCGACAACCCCGCTCGCCCAGGTTTCAAGATGTCAATAATCAAACTAAACCGAGAAAACCCTATTGTCAAGGAAATTTTGATCAGAAAATGATTTGGAGGGCTGGAATCCAACCCTCCAAATACCAATACACTACACTAGATTACACTAAATGCCTTTCGGCACCTATATAATGCAACATTACTGAGTTTTTGTCAATACCTTTTTGGCACTTTTGTTGACATTTTTATGTTTTTTCCAGCAAATTTGAATAGAAATAACCTCACCATTCATACATTTATAAGTAAAAAAAGAGATTCTTCAGTAAATAAAAAAGCGGCCCCTGCGACCGACTAGCTTATAGCTAGTTTATGCCACCGTCCGGTGACACGCTTAACGCAGGCCTTACCCGCTAGATGCAGATTAGCATAGAAACGCAAATATCGTCAACTGACCGCAACAGGCGGTGATTGTCACCGATAGGATTTTCAAGAGTTTGGTATGTTAGGAATGGTTTCGCGGATTTCGGACGAGGGCTAAATCAATATCAGAACATAGGGCAAATATAACCTAATCCTACAAAGTTAGCCCAATTTCTTTATTGACTGGACTACTGCCCTCGGTATGCAGGTTACCTCTCGGTATTCGGGCTGTTCACTATCACCCTCATGCTGCATAATGTTGCTGGCAATGGTGATATGGTCGTCTGTTTCTTCGATAAGCCTGCCATAGCTAAGACAAGGAACAGGTTTGAGTTCTGAAGCTTCTTTTCGAGTAAGTCCACCACCGCCGGTATGGATAGTATCTAACCAGAGAACCTCTACTATCTCAATCTTTTCCATCTTCCACACTCCTAAGACCTCCATTTTCAGGACAACATCATCTTCACCATTCTCACAGCACGGAAATCCATTTGGGCGAAAGCTAAATTAACATCAAAACATAGGGCAAATGAACCTGGTAAGCACCCACCATATCAGTCCGATAAGAATTATGACTATCAGGATGTTGACGAGTATTCTAATCATGTGCTGACCCCCTATCTGCGCTAAGTGCGACTGCCTTGCCCGGATACCACCCCAATTATACACCTACCCGAAGCAAAATAGAATACGTTGTCCCCATCACTCTAGCTCTCTCCCTCCAGGGGAGAGAGTAAAATAAGGCGGTCATTGTCACCAGTAAGATTTCCAAGTATAATTCTGGCGTTTTAATCACAGTTTCAGTAGCCCCGCAAGTTTTGAAATACAGGAGGTAACCTAATGGCTGAAGCTAAAGTTGGAGTTATCGGCGGCACCGGACTATATCAGTTGGAAGGCATGACACAGGTCAAGGAAGTAAAGGTGAAGACGCCTTTCGGCGACCCCAGCGATGCTATCATTCTGGGCGAGATAGACGGCGTGAAGCTGGCCTTCCTCCCCAGGCACGGCAGGGGACATCCTATCAGCCCCTCCGAGATACCATCAAAAGCCAACATCTACGCGATGAAGTCCCTGGGGGTGGAATGGATACTCTCTGTAGCCACGGTAGGCAGCCTCCAGGAGAGAATCAGGCCTCTGGATATTGTCATACCCAACCAGATTATCGACCGCACTTTTCTCAGACAGAATACCTTCTTCGGCAGGGGTATAGTGGGGCATATCGCCTTCGCCGACCCCTTCTGCCCTGTACTCGGCGATATACTCTACAATTCAGCACGCGAACTCAAAATAAGGGCACATGATGGCGGCACCTGTATCGTCATGGAGGGACCCCAGTTCTCCACCAGGGCTGAGTCCGAGCTTTACCGTTCATGGGGAGCTGATGTTATCTTTATGACCGGTTTACCAGAAGCTAAGCTAGCACGAGAGGCGGAAATCTGCTATGCCACCATGGCCGTGGTAACCGACTATGACTGCTGGAAAGAGACCTACGAGGTCGTGTCTGCGGAGATGGTGGTGGACAATCTAAGACGGGGCACTGAAACCGTCAAAAGGCTGCTGAAGCATGCCATAACCCGTATGCCTAAGGCAAGGAATTGTATTTGCACCACTGCTCTCGAAAACGCCATAATCACCTCTCCCGAGCTTGTCCCAGAGCAGGTGAAGAAAGACCTGGCACCAATCATCGGCAAGTATATAAAGTAGAAGCCTAAGGCTACCGGCACCAAATATGCTGCTGAACTATATTCCTTTCTTGGCTATATCCTTCAGGTCTATACCTCGCTTAGTCTTCAAATAGCGATTTCTCGCAGTGTAATAAATGACTCCCACACCCATCCAGGCGACGAAAAGACCAAAACCAGGTGGGCTTTCCATCCCCAGCGCAGCTATGAAAAAGATGCCAAACAGTATAGCCAGGGCCGGCAGCAGCCACAGCCAGAATCCTTTTAGCCTGAAAGGCGCTCTGTGGTAGACATCAGGCATCCGGCGAGGCAACAGAAAAGCAGCGACCAGTATAGGGATAAGCAGGACAATGGAGCCGATAGAAGCGGTCACGCCGAATATTTTCAGAGAACTCGTCCCTAGGGGAAGAGCAGCCATAGAAACAAGGTACATAAGGAGCAAACCCCAGTAAGGCGTGCCAAACTTCCGGCTCACCGCAGCTAACGGTTTGGGTATTATCTCATCATCAGCGAAAACCAAGATATACCTGGCACCAAACATAAACGTAGCATTCAGTGTAGTGGCCATAGCCAGTAGCCCACCACCGACAGTAAAAAACGTGGCAAGCGGGCCGAGGAGGAATTTACCCGCAGATACAGACAAAGGTTGATTGGCACTGACTGCGCAAGGAACCACACCTACGGCGACTAACCCGATAAGCGTGTACAGAACAACAACTATGGGAATTGATATAGCAAACGATAGCGGTATAGTCCTGCCGGCATTTTTTATCTCGGCACCCAAATCTATGATGAAGTTAGCCCCCATATAAGCAAAGAAGAGGAGGGCTGAAGCAATGACAACACCGACAATCTCTCCATGAAACATGGGAGTTAAATTTGAAAGCTCGATATTCGGTATGCCACCGAACACATAGGTGAGTAACGCCACCATCAATATGGCAAACATGGCAACTTGTACATTGCTGGCGGCTTTTATACCAACCAGATTTACCAGGAAGAAAAATGTTAAGGCAACCACTGCTATACCTACTCTGGGAAGAGACGGGAAGAGCACTACAAGATAATCGGCGAAGGTATAGGCATACAGGGGCAATCCACCTAGAAGTATCCCCATCATTATTCCCCATACCCCCAAAAACCCGCCGAACGGAGAAAATATCCGGCTGGGATATCTGAAGCTACCACCAGCTGTGGGAAGTGCCGAACCTAACATACCAAGCGGCAGCACAGCAAATACCATGGGTAAAGCCGCCACGACAAAGGCTATGGGAACCGCAGCCCCACATATGCCTATAGCTATGCCAGTTAAGGCGAAAATGCCAGCACCGATTATGGCGCCTACTTCTATGGACACCGTGTCCAATAGACCTAACTCCCTCTTCAGCCCTAATTCTGATACATTTTTAGATTTTTTCATGACACACCTCTTGGCTCTATTGCTCACCCTCCTTATTCCTCTCCCTTCAAGGAAGAGGTAAACAGGATTCGGCCATCAAGAGTTTTAGCTCAATATTATTTTCCATTACCTGTAGCCCCGAGGCTTGAGCCTCGGGCACTCGACCCTGAAGGGTCGAGGCTACATTGGTGGCGCGCTGCTCAAAATGAGAAGTGGGCATTTTTAGACACCAGCGGAGTTTCATTTATTGTATATACGAAATCAGATTTGTCTCAAAGAATTTGTGAAATGACTTGGGTAACTTCCTGTAATCGTGGTCCTGTTTGATGATTGGGGTAAGGTCCACCGAATTATAAGTATGCCAGAACACGATAGGGGCATCATTAAGCTCTTTGTGTGCCTTCACAAAATCCAGGAGCGCAGCAAAGGTCTTGCCGGTATAAGTCAGGTCCAGCTTCACATCTTCGGTTTTCTTGAGCAGTTCCAGGGCTTCCTTGCCTTCAGCAGTAGGGAAGCCATATCCTTCGCCACAGAAATCGTGCAATACCTGTATGTCCTTCTGGATAAACTCAATAGCAGGCACTGCCTTATCGCATCTTCTCATCAGGCTGATTGCCTTGTTTGCCAGGTCTGCTGTTGCTTCTTCGTTTGCCAGCCAAGTGTAGGCGACGCGCACGCCTATTACCGTGGAATTCAGCCCGGCTAATCTGCATCCTACGACAAGTCCCGCCATTGTCCCTTTGGAGCCCAAGGCAACAAAAATGTATTTCGGCTCCGGAATCTCCCCGGCATCAACTTGTTTTTTCAATTCGAAAGCTGCAGCAACAAAACCCAATGCCCCAAGCGGAGATGACCCACCCGGAGGGAGATAATAAACTCCGGGTTTGGTCAAAAAGTACCGAATTGAGTTTAATGTAGCTCCAGTCCTATCCCTGGCGTAACAAATCTCCGCTCCGTAATGTCGGAACAAAAGAAGGTTTTCCTGAACATGGTCGGTAACCGGCTGGTCAACCAGCACCAGGATAGTTTTCAGCCCGAGGCGACTGCCATATATGGTGGTAGCCAGACCGTGGTTCGTGCCCATACCTCCGTAAGTCATGATAGTCTTCTTTTTCCTGCGCAGCGCATCAGGAAGTATGAATTCCAGTTTCCGTACCTTGTTTCCGCCGTAGTGCTCCGATGACTTACCATCATCCTTTATCCAGATGTTTCGGTAATTGATTTCCTTCCCCAGCCTCTCCAACTTTCTTACCGGCGTGGGGAAATTTCCCAAGCACTCCCAGGCGATGCCCTTCTTTAAGTTCGGGTACTTCTCAAACAGTATACATTCCATAGCATTACCTCACAGCCTGTATCTGGTCACCACTCCGGCTCTATCTCGTTGACCTTAAATCTCTTCCCGGAAATGACTTTAGGCGATTGACACAAGAGCATGCCGGAAAGGAAAAGCCTGCCTCTGTGGTCCTGGCGTCTTGCTGGCTTTTCTCCAATCGCCAGTTGAAGTATCTCCAGGATATGATAGATGGGCATCCTGGTGGGATAAAGTATCTTGCCCGTAGACAGCATTTGAAGGCAGCCAGCGCAATACACCACGATGGCATCAGCTCCGGTCGCCCCGGCTTCCCTTAAGCTCCTTATTGTATCTGAAGCGACTCTGAACGGACTGAAACCCGATTCAGGGCTGAAGCCCCCGGCAATACCGCAGCATAAGGAGTTCTGGCAGCTATACTTCATCTCCACCACCTCAACTCCTGCCCTACCGAGGATTTTTCTGACAAGACCCAGAATATCCTGGCCGAAAATCTTACCGTAGCACGAATCCTGGATTGTTGCTTTCATTTCCAGCTTGTTTTTGAATTTTATCTTTCCGTCCTCTATCCGCTCCCAAAGCCAGACGAGCAAGTGCTGAATCTCAAAATCAGGCTTGAAGCCAAATCTGGGCAAAATATTATTGAACATGTTGTAGCCGGCAGTGCAGGGAATGAGCATCTTTTTCAGGCGCAATTTGCCAAAATACCACTCCAACCTTTTCGCCACCTGCTCAACCTGCTCAACCAACCCCATCCGGTAATACATTTCGCCGCAGCAAGTATCCAGTGAACCTCGAATTTCAAGCCCCTTCAACAAGCTGGTCCTGGTTAAGTAGGGGCTGGTGACATAATTGCAGCCGGGATAAAACATCTCCTTACACGGGGATAGATTATCCCATGCCTTAAGCATCTCCTTTTCGTCATCGGGCAATCTCTCCAATACGTGGGTTCTGAAATTAGGTTTGTAATGTGGGATGAACCATTCCGCCCGTAACGGTAGCCCTCGCCGCACATATCTCTCATGCCACCGTTGCAGTATCAATTGGGTGGGGTTGCAATGCTCAGGGCAGATGAAGTTGCAAACAAAGCAACTGGTGCACCTCCTCAGCACGTGTTTGGTTTCCTCGTCACCTATAAGCCGCTTAATCTCTTTCACCGCCTCATCCAGCGGCAATTGCATCACCGGGCACCGACTGAAACACTCCCCGCAAAGGGTGCACTTATCCTTGCTAAAAGAGGCATAAAGGTCAAATTTGTCCTTAGTCAACATGTCTCCATAACTCCTCTTTTAAATTAAAGTTCAATTATCAACCCTGTTTTTTTAATGTAGTTGCGACCTTTTAAGGTCGCATTTGCGAGGCTAAAGCCTCGCAGCTACGCTAAGAATTTCTCGCTGTCTTCTTCTAAGAATGTCCTGATACCAGTTAATCAAGGATTTGACAATAGCGCCGAGCAATTTTCTCACCGGTCGGTTTTGCACCAGAACGCTGTGGTATATCTTGCCGAAAAACCTGAGACGACGGGCATCAGCAGAGCTGATAGGCGGAATCGGCTCCATTTTGACTGGCTTGGGGAAAAAACGCCTGCGTTCCTTCGGGAAAAAGAGCCAACGGAAAAGGAGATTGGAGACAACAGCCATCATGTCCCAGGCGCGTTTCTCGTTTCTGCGAACCGGCACTTCACCGGCAGCCATCTGCACCAGCTCCAGGGAAAGATAGATATCCACCTTGCTGTTGGTCAGCACCTTTATCAGGGATAAGAATAAATAGCAGGCATGGCAGTTGACAACCATGGCCTCGGCGCCGGTTGCCTCCGCTTCCTGCAATCTAAGATAAAGGCTATGCAACAAATAAAGCAGGGTATGTAGCGGATTACCAGCGATGTCACTGTGCAAGGCAGGTATGGTAGCTGCCCAGCCACAGCACAGCGCCGACTCCCTGTTGTGCTCCATCTCCACGATTTCACAGCCTATATACTTCATCGTTTCGCGGATTACATCCTGTAATTTGCCTCCCTTATATTTAGACAGGCAGCTATCATGGACGGTGACCTTTTTATTCAGCTTTCGTTTGATTTTTATCTTGTCACTCTTCAATCTGTCCAGTATCCAGTAGTCCAGCGGCTCTGGGTCACAAAAGCTGAAATCTACGCCGAATCTGTTGGGCAGGACGTCGCTCAGCATCATGGCTTCAGCGCCCATTAAACAATACAGCTTCCCTACCCCCATCTCGGCGAACTTATCATGCAACATTTTGCCTATCATCTCAGCTTGGCTCATAATGCCCAGCTTATAGGCATCACCGGCACAGCCCCAGAAACCCTCGAAGCCGCTGATAGCCGGTTTCAGCTCTTCAATCAAGGAAGTTATGGCGATGAAAGGCACCAGATTGGTATAGAAGCCGGTGAGCAGCATCACCTTCCTAGGATGTTTAACATTTTTCTGCCAGGAGCGCATGAGTGAAAGCTCATCCTCCGGCATGAGCGTTCTGACGGAAGCCCACATATTAGCCGTCTCATTGGGGAAAACAAGTTTGGCGATGGCAGACATTCCCCTCGATTGGTGCTCCTCGTTCCACCGCTCCAAGACAAGCTCGTAAGGATTCGACTGCACCGGGCAGATGAGGTCACAGGTGTAACAGGTGGTACACCGTTGGTAGGCTAGAGAGGCGTCGGTTTTACCGCCGATGAGGGCTTTTATATCCTGTTTGGCTTCCGCCGCAGGAAGCTCTAAGACAGGACACCGCTCAAAACAAAGCCCGCAGAGGTCACACAGGTCGTCTTTAAAAAAACGAAATCCCAAACTCACTCCAATCCTTGATTCTGAGAGCTATTTGTTAGCACTCTGCTTCGATGTGGTCGCTTGGGGCAGGGCCAAAGCCCCATAGCTACATGTATGGAACACAACCTTAGGCACGATTGTAGCAAGCCAAAGCTGTTACGGTCAATTTTACAACGTAAAGAACATGATTTAGAATAGACAAATCTATTTAGCCGGTCGGGCAACAAAATAAAGGTGGCGGTTTGTTATGGGGTAATCTGAAGATGTCAGCAAAGATAGAATTCAATTGCATACCAACAATGATAGGCAGTATGCCTCAAGTTGACCCCAAGGAGGCTTGCTCCATCGTGGCTAAGTATCTGTCGGCTCTGCCTGCCTGGCCACAATTGCCGGAACGCTCTCACCTGGAGAATATGTATGTCCAGTTCAGCGAGGGCTTTCCCGGGCTGGTGCTGGAGGAAGATAAAATCCACGTGGAACGCACAGCGGAATTCGATAGCCAACTAGAGCAGCTCTATAATGACGCCTCGGAGAACAATTCGGACGATTACGGCATCAGTGCCGAATATGCTGCCGGGCTGCATGCCTTTTTGGCTCTAAAGGAACGGCATCCCAAGATGGTCAAGGGGCAGATAACTGGCCCCATCACTTGGGGGCTTTGTGTCACCGATAGAGAACAACGAGGTATACTGTATGATGACCTTCTGGCCGAGGCTCTAGCCAAGTTTCTGCGGCTGAAAGCTATGTGGCAGGAGAGGTTTTTACGCCAGATTTCACCTGATACCATTATCTTTATTGACGAGCCTTACTTGACCTCACTGGGCACAGCCTTCGTTGCCATTGCCAATGAGCAGGTAACTACCCTGCTTGAAGAGGTTTTCAGCGGCATAAAGGGGCTTAAGGGAGTACACTGCTGCGGCAGCACCGACTGGTCGCTACTTTTGAAAAGCTCCGCCGACATACTTAGCTTCGATGCCTATAACTATGCCGACTCGCTGAGCTGCTATCCGGCCGAGGTGAAAGCTTTTCTAAAGCGGGGCGGCAGCATCGCCTGGGGTATCGTCCCCAATAACGAGGAGGCTCTGGTTGGAGAATCCCTAGCCAACCTGTATGACCGGTTTGGCGAAGCCATGGCACCTTTCACCCAAGATGGCATACCATTTAAGCAGCTCGTTGCTCAGGGTTTACTGACCCCGTCCTGTACGCTGGCATCATTATCCTCTGAGGCTGCCATTCACGCCTTAGAATTGCTGTCAGAGCTTTCGGCCAAGATAAGGAGCAAATACACAGTTTAACGGAGAAATGTAGGGACAGGTTTTCAAACCTGTCCGCAGAGGACAGACCTGAAGGTCTGTCCCTACTCCATCCAAGGAGAGAGAGGACAATTTGTCATTCTGAGGGAGTCCCGATTTTATCCCGATTTATCGGGAAGAATCTCGGCCTAATGATGGTCTCGGGAAGATTCTGAAGTAGATTCTTCTCCCAATAAATCGGGATCAGAATGACAAGCAAGGACTTCCCATAGCCGGGATTTGAAATTCAAAGCTAATTAAGCGATAATACGGTGCACAGTTTGAATACTTAATTTGTTGGACGGTAAACGATGAACAAAAGAAAAAGAATGGCTTTGTTGAAGCATCGCCGACGCCGCAAGAAGCTGGAAGAGAGAAGAAAGGCGATGGCTCTGCTGGCTGGCGTTACCGTTACCGGTGTAGCGGCTAAACCAGCACCAGCAGTGGCGGTCGCAGAGGCGCCACCAGCCCCGAAAAAGCCCGTCAGAAAAAAGAAGGTAGAGGTAGCCGCTGCAGCTAAAGCTCCTAAACCGAAGGCGAAGGCGGCTAAAGCGAAAGCAGAAGAGGCGCCGAAGAAGCCCGTCAGAAAGAAGAAGGTAGAGGTAGCTGCTACGGCCGAAGCTGCAGCTCCAAAAGCAAAGGCAAAGCCGCCTAAAGAGAAGGCGGTAGAAAAGCCGAAGGCAAAAGCAGCTAAGGTCAAAGCAGAAGAGGCACCCAAAAAGCCCGCCAGAAAAAAGAAGACCGAAGCCGCTTCATAAGAGTTGATGGCAAATGTCTACCTCCTGACCGGCAGCCCGGGGACGGGAAAAACCACCGTCATTAAACAGGCCATAGCCAAGACGAAGATTAAAGCCAGCGGCTTTTATACCGAAGAGGTAAGAAGCAGCGGCATACGGCAAGGCTTCAGAATCATCACCCTGGATGGGCAGGATGCCATCCTGGCGCATGTTGAGACCTCCAGTCGCTACCGAGTAAGCAAATATGGTGTGGATATCTCCAATCTGGACAACGTTGGTACTGCTGCCATTCATCGGGCAATAGAGGAAAGCGATTTAATAGTCATTGATGAAATCGGCAAGATGGAGCTTTTCTCGCCCCTTTTCAGAGAAGCCGTGCTGAAAGCGATAGCAAGCAACAAGAAAGTCCTCGGCACCATCATGCTCAGCCCAAATCCCTTCGCCGATGAAATCAAACGCCACCCCAAAGTGCAAATGGTCGAGATTACCAGAGCCAACCACGACCAGGTGCTGAGAGAAATAACAAACTGGCTAAAATAGACCGCTCGTGAAAATAACCCTCAAGCCAATCGGCGAGATTGATAACAAGACGTTAGAAGAGCTCAAACAGAGGCTGAATCAAGCCTTTGGCTGCCCTACAGAGGTAATCTCAGAAGTTTACAGCCTTAAGCAGGCTTACGATTCCAAACGAAAGCAATACCTGGCCTCAGAACTGCTCGCCAGGCTGAAAAAATCGGGCGTGTCCCAGGAAGAAAAGGTCTTGGGCATAGCCGATGTTGACCTTTACGCACCAGGGCTGAACTTCGTCTTCGGTCAGGCCGATGTAGGCTCTGGAATAGCTATCATCTCTTTATGCCGTCTGAGGCAGGAATATTGTGGCTTGCCCTCGGATGAAGCTCTTCTTCTGGACAGGGCCACCAAAGAAGCCGTTCATGAACTGGGGCATACTTTTGGTTTAGGGCACTGTCAAAATCCTAGGTGTGTAATGCACTTTTCCAATAGTTTAGCGGATACCGACTGGAAACAAGCGGCATTCTGTAGTAAATGCCGTCCAAAGCTGATAAAATGATACAGTTTACTTGTCACCCTGAGCGATAGCGAAGGGTCTCTAGATTAAT
>VGNY01000058.1 GCA_016865895.1 Chloroflexota bacterium
TAAAGCAATCGCTGTCAATCCCGCCGTATGCCTTGCCCCATTTGGCCACAGCGTTTATACTATAGGACGCATCTAATAGGAGAGAAAATGCCACGTGGTCTAAATCTGGGCGAAGTTTTTGGCATCCCAGTTCGGCTGCACTACACCTGGTTTGTCGCTTTACCCTTGATAGCGATAGCGCTGGTGGTATACTTCTACGGAATCCAACCCTTGTGGCTAAACGTAATACACGGGATAACTGCCAGCTTGCTCTTCCTTGCTTCGATTTGTGCTCGAGAGTTAGTTCACACCTTCGTAGCCATCAACAGAGACATGCACGTAGGTAGCGTCACTCTATACGTTTTTGGTGGGGCACCCCGAATTACCGAACAAAACACCCGCCCTGTTCCCGAGCTGCTTGTCGCCATAGTTGGGCCTGTGTCCAGCCTCATAATAGCTAGCATATTTTACGCACTCTACTACGCCCTAGGCGGTGTTGAAACCTCCATGCCTGCAGAATTCATGCAATGGCTGTTCTTTTTCAATCTCATGATAGCTTTATTTAACCTTATTCCTGCATTTCCACTGGATGGAGGCAGAGGACTACGAGCAATTCTGTTAATGATTATGGGCGACTACAGTCGGGCAACACGAATTTCCGCACTAACTGGACGAATAATAGGCTTCTTACTCATTCTCGCCGGCATTGTGCTAATCGCTACTGGTGGTGGTTGGTTCGCCAGTGTAGCCACAGCCGTTCTCGGCTGGTTTTTGGCAGAAGCCGCTACGGCCAGCCAGCGTGAGGTTATAGTACGTGATGCTTTCCGCGGTATAACAGCACACGATATGATGACCCAGGACTATACCCCTATCAAGCAGCAACTAACTTTTGGAGTGGTTCGGGAATACATTATCAATTCGGGGCAGCACTGCTTTACCGTGATTGAGGACGGCAAGCTACAGGGAATCGTGACTTTGGGTGACATACAGATACCACAAAAACGCTGGGACTCGACACGAATAAGTGACGTAATGACTTCGGCTAGTAAGCTCAAGACAGCCCCCCTAAATCAGCCAGCCGTAGACCTGCTCGAGCAAATGGATGACTACGACATAGAGCAGATACCGGTAGTGCAAGAGGGCAAGCTAATGGGTATGGTTACACACGAGCGCCTGCTTCGCTTCTTAAGGGCTCGGGCCGTGCTCAAGGCCTGATAGTAAACTCTGGGCAAATCGCTTGTCATTGCGAGCCCTTCTCTGTCTCATTCTGAGAGAGCCCTTCGTTAATGTCATTCTGAAGGAGCGAAGCGACTGAAGAATCTCCACTCAGGGTAAACTCCGCGTGGCAATCTCTTGGGATTGCTTCGGGGCTTACACCCCTCGCAATGACAAGAATAGCACCCTTTAAGCATCTCATCTGGCAAAACTGACCTCTGGAATCTCATCAATAACCTTTCTCTGCCGAACTTCCTTTTGAAAAACTCGCCACTCGGCTTCGAACCAGCGGAAGGGACTCTCCGCGTGCGACAATATTTCCAACCTCACATCACGCAGTTCGTCGCTTGCCCAAGACACGCGCCCGATACCAGCCAAGGGCGTACCCCCAACTATCCTGACTTCATAGCGGTCGCGCTTTGTCCCGACAGGCAGCAATCCTTGTCGGTAAATGCTCCAGTCAACCTGTATATAGCTTCTGGGAGCAGCTTTAGTCCGCAGGTAGACACGGCAATCCTCAGAGTTATCAGGCTCCAGCCAGCGCAACTCCTGAATGCCAGTAGAAAGTCTTGACGACCTGACCAGGCTGACCTGGTAGCGACTTCTCTTATCATTCTCGTGTGTAGGCGGGTAATACTCCACTACATCCTCCCATTCCTGCCAGCCGGTATAGGACTCATTCCAATGCCAGAACCTGCCGCTCATCCCTAGAACATCACCGACAAGGTCACGCCAGTAATCTGTCCCCGGCCGCCAATTAGCCTTATGCTCAAAGCTGCCACTTCCAGCAAAGACAGAGCACTCTATAGACCCGCCGAAGATACACCGCAGAATCCCCTTTGCCATGAAATCAGCCACCTCGGGTAAGATTCCAAAGTCGCTGTGGCCATACTCGCCATAGTAAACAACATCGGCACCATCAGAATATTGAGCCGATATCGGTATAGCACCATCATCCATGTCCCTGGGGAAGGCATCGACTCCACCATAATCGAACTGTTTGCTCAGCGGCGTGTTTTCGCCTGCTACAAACGCTAACCAATGTCTATTCTGCCCCACCCACTTCCCATCTTCTGAACTATCATAGCTTGCCGCCGATGTGCATATACCCCGGTCAGATTGCCATAGAGCAGCACGGCAATAGGCTAAAAACGAGCCGCCGCCAGCAACCGAATACCCGTCAAGCCTCTTGATCGGGGAATTAATAGTGACTACCAGTGCCGTCCTGTCAGCTAGATTACCGACATTCTTGGCTACAGCATAGAGGGCTGCCTTGCCTCCCATACTATGCCCGACAAATATTATCTTTCCCTTTCCAGGCAGATATTTGCCAACGTCATCAGCAATGTTACGAGCCCAGCTATCAATATCCACGTCGTTCGGGTAGCACCTGTTCAATGCATTGACGTTGACCTTAATACCGGGATTAGCCCGTTCATACTCATATATATAGCCCGGTATGTACTCCAGAACGGTGTCTGCCAGGAGTTGCTGGGTGCAAGAAACGCCACGTGCACCGTGAAGAAAAACGAAATTCAACTCCTTCACGCCAGCAGGGCTTTCTCCAGCCGACTTCACTGAACCGTAGAAGCCAAGCTGAAGGCAGAGCGCAACAGCCACCACAACAGACAATCGCTTCATAATCTGATTAAACATAATACTCAAATGTTCACAGCCCTACTAAAGACTTCTCAAAATCTTTCACCTTTGGCGGCTTTTTGCCTCTGCCTGGCTCGACTATATGTCCTTCAGCAATAAGACGCACACAATGAGCTTCTAGTCCACCAGGGTATTTGGGGTTAAGTTCACCGTCAGATTTTAAAGTTCGCCAGTAAGGAGTGATATCTACCTTTCCTTCCACAGCTTCCTCCTCGGCAGCATGAGCAGCAACCCAGGCGAAAATGCCGGTAGTAATCGGGCAACCGATTGTGGCGCCATATTTCCGAGCCAATATCTCTCGAATCTGGTTTATGGTAATAAGTTTGCCTTTGGGCACTTTCCTCATAATCTCGTCCACATCCTTCGGTGCTGGAATGACCACTGTGCCAGTCCCCCATCTCGTGCTCATTTTGCCGGTGATTTCTTCAACCCTGGGTAGGCCCTTACTAGCGGCCAATTTCTCACGCCATGATTTGCGCAGTTTAGACTTACTGGTCATTTCATCTTTGCCTCCTTCTTTGATTTCTTAGTCAATAACATGTCCCGACCTCTGCGCTCAGTCACAGTAATGGGTCACCTCCTGATATTAATCACAGCCTCGGCTAATTATACTACGGAACGCTCTTCTATGTTATGTAGTGCGACCTTTTAAGGTCGCCTGTGGTGGTGTTGGGCAAGGCTCTTGTCCCCCGATTCCATCGGGGTGAAAAAGCCTCGCACTGCATGTTACTGTAAGCTATGTAGTCACCTTAGTTGAAGTGGTGGTATAATCTCAACTATGGGCCTCGGAAAGGAGCAATAACATGCACCATATGTATCATCAATTGAGTCAGCACCTGGCACTACATCCTGCCGGATTTCCCAGCACATCTAGCGGCCTCGAGATAGATATACTGAAAAAATTATTCACCAGAGAAGAGGCTGAGATTGCTCTCCACTTGACCCTGCACCTTCAGACAATTGACCAGCTTTCAGAAAAGACGGGAATAGCCAGTGATGAGCTGGCAAAGATTCTGGCACGGATGGCCGATAAAGGGCTTATCTTTGAGCGTAAGAAAAATAACCAGCTTCGCTACGCCTTGGTCGCCTTCGTCCCCGGAATCTACGAATTCCAGGTGCAGCATCTGGATGAACAGCTCGCCCACGCCTTCGAACATCTCTACCCTGAATTGGTCAAGGAAATCGCCGGCGCCAAGACACCGTGGATGAGGGTGCTGCCCGCGGAGCAGAGCATTTCCGGCACGGAAGTTATCCCTTACCAGAAGGCTTCGGAGATGGTCAGCCAGGTGCAAAATATAGCCATCACGGATTGTATCTGTCGCAAAGAGCAGAAGCTGGTAGGCCGAGGCTGTGCTCGCCCTCTAGATTCGATTTGTATGTATTTCGGCACGTGGGGCGAGTTCGCTATTGATAAGGGAATAGGCAGGAAGGCAACGCTCCAGGATGCCTTAAAGGTGTTAGAGCGAGGAGAAAACGCCGGCCTTGTTCACCTGGGATTGAATGTTATGGAAAACATGGTCGGCATGTGCCAGTGTTGCCCTTGCTGCTGCGGAGTAATGCGTGCCTTGACCCAATTCAATATGCCCACATCTCTGGCTAAATCCGATTATTACTCCATCGTAGACATCGAGCTGTGCAACGGCTGTGAGTCCTGCATTGCCGCCTGCCCGGTCAATGCCATCTCAATGAATAAAAGGGACGAGAAGGCAGTGATTAACATCGCCGACTGCATCGGCTGTGGCCTGTGCGTGGTAGAATGCGCTCCGGGCGCGCTATCGCTCGTCACCCGGAAGCAGGATGAAATTGTCCTTCCACCTCGCACCGGGCTGGAGATGTGGCGAGCCATAGCCGAGGAAAAAAAGAAGACCTATTTCTTCACCCACTAGGCACACCCACGAAACCTGCGAAGTTCTGTCTCACCATATACCAGGCACCAGTGCCTTGCGTTCAGGTGGATAATCCACGAAGTGCTCACGGTACCAGGTATGATGAGCTCGAGCCCGGGGCACGAGATTAGCCATAGTCCATATGGCAAAGGCAAGGCCGGGTAACGACCAAGTCGCCACAGCCCATCCAACCCATATGATTATCTCGCCGAGATAGTTAGGGCAAGATACCCAGCGATACAGTGCGCCATACGGAATCTTATAATCAGACTCACCAGGTTCGCGGAGATTGCGAAGCGTGTAGTCTGCTTGGCGGTTGATGATGAAACCGATGATAAAGAGCATCACACCGACAATAAAACGCGGGTCTATAAGCCATTGGTTAGCATAGCCAGCGGAGAATGTAAAGATGTAGCGGCCATTGAGGTATGCGTTCACTCCATTGAACAGAAGCGCAGAACCCATGACAACAATAGGCATCCGCTTCACCTCACCACGCAGGCCAAGGGGATAGATAAAAGCGCGGTGTATGTAATGTGCTTCCCACAAAGTGAATAAGACCAGTTCAGTAGCGGTTTTTATATTGGTACCAAATGCGAAGCACACAGCAAACACGAGCGGAGCTGCGGCTTCCATAATTACCCAGCCTAGCCTGTTGTCTACTCTCGGGCCCCAGCCGCTGCGGGTGTGACGACCGTATGGCGCCACGACAAAGAACAATGCAACAAAGACTGCCACTGCCAGTATAAACCAGCCTTTGGTGAGACCATAGAGAAACACTTGCTCACTCATAATAACTCAGTGGATTGTATCAACGTGCGAACGGCCAAGGTAGCCACTTATCTCAAACCACCGAAGAGTATCAACAATCGTCTCCCAAAACGGACGTGGATTATAGTCAAGGTCACAGGTTGCCCTTGCGTGGCTTATGTTGCGATTACCGCACAGCGCCTTGAGTGAAGCGCTAGTGTATAGTGGTCGCTTCCCAGCTAGACGAGCCAAGGCAGTGGTAAACGGAATACCCGCAGGAGCCAACCACAAAGGGCACACCAAACGAGGTGCTGGAACACCGGTGACTTGCTCCACAATGGCTGCCAGCTCAGGCACAGATACCCAGTGTCCGGATAGAAGATACCTGGCACCAGTAGTCGCCCGCTCCTCAGCCCGCATTGCCCCTTCCACAACATCGCGAACATCTACCCAATCAAATCCGCCGGCTACTAAGGCTGGTAGCTTACCGCGGGCAAGAGTAAGCAATGCCTCACCGAAGTACGACGGCTCGTAGTCATAGGGGCCAATAATCCCGGTAGGAATAATAATAACAGCATCCAATCCCCGCTCCATCCCCTTATGTACTTCTTTCTCGCCAGCCGCCTTGGAGCGGTCATAGGGTGGACAGCGTTTCGGTTCCACCAATGGGCGTGACTCATCTACAGGGACATCCAGGGGCTCTTGGGTTAGAGCATGAATCGAGCTGAAGTGGACAAGGCGGCGCACTCGGCTGCAGAGACATGCCTCAACCACATTGCGGGTTCCGATGATGTTAATTCGCTCCAGCAGTGGCCATTCATCCATTGATATCGAGATGCGAGCAGCCAGATGATAGACTACCTCGGCGCCATTGAATGCGTCACACAGGGATGCTACATCTAGGACATCGCCTTCAGCTATCTCAACATCCAACCCTTCAATCGCCTGCCGATTTACATGGATTAGTGTCCGTACACGGCGACCCTGAGTCAGCAGAGCGCGGATTAAATTAGCACCAACATGACCATTGGCACCAGTAACCACTGTTGTCGTTGTCATTTTCTTGGGCTTTAAAAACGCCAGGAGCTGAACAACCGCTTCTTATTCTCATCCCTTCGCCTTATGTCACTCTGACCCCTCCTTCAGGAAGGGCAAGAATCTTGCCAGGCTTCAAGAACGCCACGAGATTAGCAACCGCTGAAATTTGTGCCCCGAAACAAGACTGACATATTTAGCGAACGGCAGTTTACATCCGTGAGCCGCCTCTGTCAAGGGCTGTCAGGAGATATGTCAATCCATAGTTGAAGACAAAAAGATATACGTCTACACCCAACAGACATCTACAGCCCTAACAAATGGATTTGTCCCGACTGCTGGAAATTGAACAATCCATCATTTCGTGCGATTTGGTTTATGTAGTATAATGGCATTGGGCGATGATTTGTTGGTCAGACACACAAACTTAGAAAGCTAAGTGCCTGAACTTCAGAAGTTACTCTACCAGATGTTCAAACATAAACGCAAAAGTCGGGGCTAGATGTGGCCAGCTTTGATAAAATGCATGCACTGTTGATGTGGCTGCGATGGTCAATACATCTCAAGCAGCAACAGCAATAACGCATATTAAGCACATGAGCCAGCGGATAAACGGTGATGCCAAAGATACGTATCAACGATGTCGGTATCTATTATGAGATGATTGGACAGGGCGAACCTGTGCTGTTCATCCACGGTCTGGCTTCCAGCAGTCGGAGCTGGGAAAAGCAGATACCATTATTTTCCCAACACTACAGGGTGATTACATTTGATTTGCGTGGTCATGGGCGGTCGGACAAGCCTCTTGGCCCTTACAGCATAGAGCAATTCGCAGCCGATGCCATAGAACTACTGAGAACTCTTGACATTAAGTCGGCAAACCTTGTTGGGTTCTCGCTAGGAGGCATGGTGGGCTTTCAAATGGCTGTTGAGGCCCCGGAAAAAGTTAAAGGCCTGGTGGCGGTGAACTGCTGCCCCGAGGGTTCTGTGCGAAGTTTTGATGATGGCATTGACTGCTTCAAGCATATCTTGCTTCTTCAACTGAATGGAACACGAAAGATGAGACAGTGCCCTAATAGGCAGCCGCTCCCGATACCTAACAATGGACAATCGCGACAGTCGGTTACCGAACGATTGGCAGTGCGTAACAAGCTGGCCTACGCAAGCGCGTTCAGGTCACTTATGGGTTGGAGCGTGGTTAACCGTCTCCACACCATTGCTTGCCCGATACTGCTGATTGCCAGCGACCAAGACTATATACCAGTATCTGTCAAACAGGCGTATGTGTCAAAGATGCCTCGTGCTGAACTTGCCGTAATCGGCAACTCGGGGCATGCTACACCCAGAGAGCAGGTAGAGGAATTCAATAACGTGGTTATGGAATTTCTATCAAAGCAGTCTAGAACTACGCACAACAGTCAGTTGAGGAGCGTAAGATGAGATGTGGAGTGGGATGGCCACATCATTGATGCTGGCGATTTAGTAGATGCGGAGCGATACTCCGGTGTGAACTCGTTTCCCCTACCGTGGTGCTTGCGAAATGGCTTATTTGCTGGGAATAGATATAGGCTCTGTCAACGTTAAACTGGTGCTTATCGATAATTGCGGTACGGTGCTCAAGCTCGACGCCGAGAAAATAAGCTCCAGTCCTAGGGCTACGGTTGTTTCACTTATTTCGAAGCTATCGCAAGAGTTCAAACTTGAAGAGATTGCCTCTGCCGGAGTGTGTGGTTCTGGTAAGACAGTTATCCCCAAGGAGCTCAACTGGGCAGACCACGGCAGCCCGTTGTCGTTTGCTTCGGGCCTGCTCCAGTACCATGAAGACGCCAAGACTATCGTACAAGTCGGCGGTCAGACCGCCATCGTCATTGAACTGGAGGACGGGCTGAAAAAGCCTTGGCGGGTAACATCAAACCCACTCTGCGCCGCAGGTACCGGAAGATTTCTGGAACAGCAGGCATACAGACTCGGGATAAGCATGGATGACCTCTCCGGCCTAGCACTGAAGTGTGATGGCAGCCCACCCAGGATAGCCGCAAGATGCAGCGTATTTGCCAAGACAGACCTCATTCATCTGCAGCAGAAGGGTGTTCCGCTGGAATCAATGCTTTATGCGCTGTGTGAAAGTGTTGCACGGATGGTTATCTCTCTTAAGAAAGGGCCTTTTCAGGAGCCTGTTTATTTTGTGGGTGGTGTCGCTGCTAACCGTGCCATAGTGAAAGCGCTGGAGGACGTGCTTTCTGCAAGGAACGGATATTCAACAAGGGTAATCGTTCCTCATCACTATTTGCATGTCGGGGCCATAGGTGCCGCTTTACTTTCAGTCGGGAAGAAACCCAGTTCGATCTCGCTGCCAGCGGCAGATAATCGCCAACATTATTACCAGATGCCCAGGCTAGAGGCTATTTCCCTCCGGGACAGCAAGACAAACGTACACATAGAGGAACCATGCACGGGGTACCTCGGTGTTGATGTCGGCTCCACCAGCACCAAGGCAGTGATAATGGATGAATCAGGCAAGAATGTGCTGGCAAAACATTATCTGATGACTGCCGGCCGGCCCATTGACGCAGTCAAAGAGGTGTTCAGAAACCTGCTCCGCTATGGAGCGGAAAAAGTCAGAATAGCTGGTGCGGGTGTTACTGGCTCCGGCAGATACCTGGTCGGTAGCCTAATCAGAGCAGACCTCATCAAAAATGAGATCACCGCACAGACAAGGGCGGCTGAGGAGATTGACGCTGATGCAGATATAATCGAGATCGGTGGCCAAGACTCCAAGCTCGTCATCAAAAGAAACGGCATCGTGGTTGATTATCAGATGAACAAGGCATGTGCCGCGGGAACCGGCAGCTTCGTGGACGAGCTTGCAGAGATGCTCGGTATCTCGGTCAACAATGGTGATTTCGCCAAATTAGCATTTGAAGCACCGTTCACAATAGACCTGGGAACGAGGTGTGCTGCCTTCATGGGCCAGGCAGTGGCATCAGTCCAACAGGAGGCAGTACCGGCGGGGGTGATAGCCGCCAGTCTTGCAAACTCAATAGCAAAGAACTATCTCTCAAAGGTGGTTACCAACAAGAAACTGGGTGATAAGGTCATCCTCACTGGAGCAGTGTTCTACAATCACGCTGTCGTGTCCGCATTCCACGAACAACTCAAAGGCAAAAACCTGATGGTGGCCCAACACAAGGAAGTTAGCGGCGCAATAGGCGCAGCACTTCTGGCAAAAGAAGAAACACTGAGTAGGGAATCAAAGTTCCGGGGATTCCAGAATGTGATAGATACCGAGCCTGTCCTTTCCACATTTGTTTGCAAGGGATGCGATAACAACTGCACCATCACTCGAATGCAGATACCGAATGAAAACTCCACTTTCTACGGAAGCAGATGCGACCGCTATGACAGCACTATCAACAGAGGAAAAATGGAAACCTCCTTCGATGAGCGTGAAAGATTGCTCTTCCAAGAATATAAAGACGGCTGTGGCACTGGGCCATCAGTGGGAATTCCCAGGGCACTCCTGGTATATGACTATGCGCCGCTGCTCATCGGTTTTTTAAATGCGCTCGGTGCCAGGGCTGTCCTTTCCAGCACGAGCACTAAGGAGGTGATGGAGAGGGCCATCGAGTTGAGCTACACTGATAGTTGCTTTCCCCTTAAGCTTCTCCACGGGCATGGACAAGCCTTGCAGATGCTGACCACATTATCTATCCCTGCGCTATTCGACTAGGCAGAAAGGAGGGGGACGAGAATCAGAAGTATACTTGTCCGCTTGTCCAGGCATCACCGTTCATCATACGCCAAGCTCTTGACCTACAAGAGCGGCTGTTGATACCTGTTATCGATTTCAGCCGTGGTGATGGTGATACAATAAATAGTCTTGCTGACATAGCTACAAAGATGGGATTTAGCAGGAGCGAAGGCAAGAATGCAGCTCTTGCCGGCATTGAGGCACAGCGGAGGTTCGAGGCAGATAAGCTCATGGCTGGTAAGAGACTATTGATGCAAATACGCGAGAACAATCAACTGGGGGTGGTGCTCTTTGCCAGGTCTTATGTTTCGCAAGATTCGGGGGCAAACCTGGGCATAGCCGAAAAGCTCGCCCAGCTTGGCGTGGTGCCTATACCGCTCGACTTTCTGCCTCTCAGCTCAGTAAATCCTAAGAAATACTCAGACAGGCCATACTGGTTCTATGAGAGCAAACATATCGCCGGCGCTGCGATAACTGCGTCAAATCCGCAGCTTTATGGTTTGGTTCTCACAAACTTCGGGTGTGGCCCCAACTCGTTCGTAATTAAGATTGTGGAGGATATAATAGGTGGCAAACCGCTGGGGCAGCTAGAAATCGATGAGCACGCCGCTGAGGCTGGTATAGTTACCCGCCTCGAGGCCTTCGTCGACACCATTACGAGATTCTCGCGTTCCGGTAAACAGCGTGAGGCTCACCACAAGCATATCTACAGGGGAGCAATTTCACTTATAAGCTCGCAGAAGACTCTCCTCATCCCCAGGATGGCACCGCACGCTGATGTCTTTGGCGCTGCAATGGAAGCGCATGGGGCTAAGGTCATTGTGCTCCCTGAACCGGACGAACGGAATCTCCTTTACAGCAACCAGGTGACCACGGGTGCAGAGTGCCTGCCTTACCGCGTTACCCTGGGCGACTTTATTCGATTCTACTACGATAGCGGCGCCAACGCTGAAAATGTCGAGGGGTTTATGGCAGGCTCGTATGGTCCATGTCGCCTAGGGAAATACGCTATAGAACAGATCAGGTTACTCAATGACATCGGTTTTAACCTTCCGATACGCACCACTGTGTCAAACAATGCCTATCGCGATTTGAACCTAGGCCCTAGCTTCGAACGACTGGCCTGGAGGGGAATTGTTGCCATTGACTACCTGGAGAGGCTTCTCTGGCACACCCGCCCCTATGAAAAACAGAAAGGAGCAGCAGACACATTATTCGGCGAATATGTGACCATGGTCGCAGACCACGTTCGAAGAAAGGAAACCTTCGATGACATCTTGCGGCAGGCAACATCGGATTTTAGAACCTTGATTGAACCTAGTCTGCCTAGGAGACCGCTGGTCGGCATCAACGGTGAGATATACCTGCGCTCCAACAGGTTCAGCAACAGCAACCTGGTAAGGGCATGCGAGGATGCAGGCCTTGAGGTTGTTGTTTCTCCTATGGGGGAGTGGATAAAGTACACCTCATACAGAAATCTTGAGGATGCCATCAGAGATAGACAATTGAAGAAGATGGTGTCTAGTTATATAAAGAAGTGGATCCAAGAACATGACGAACATTTGGTGGCCACAAACTGCTGCGACCTCTCCGACATGAGGGAACCATCGACTTCCGAAATACTGGAGCTGACAAGCCGATATCTTTCGCCAAAATGTGGCAGCGAGGCTGTCCTAAGCATAGGGAGCGGTGCCCACTGGATGGAGACCCCCAAGCTTGCTGGCGTCATATCCGTGATGCCCCACGGCTGCATGCCCGGGGGAATCGTGGCTGCCATGGCGGAAAAGCTCAGCACAGTCTATCAAAAACCCTGGGTTAGTCTTACATATGATGGCTTCTCGGAGACAAACAACTTAGTGAAAATCAACAATTTTGCGGAAGTTGTCAGGTTTTGCAGCAGAGAAGCAGGTAAACTAGCCCCACAGCCGTTGCAGTAGTATCTTCGTTTGGTTGGCTACTTATATCATGTACAAAGTTGGAGTAGTATTATGACAGGGGGCAATCTTCATGGACAAACCAAAATCCAACATCGATTTCCGACTTATGTCCTTCACCTACAAACTCCGCGATCTCTTCTTACCTCGTATAAATATCCTCAGAGAAGCAGGAATAAGACTAGGATTTCATGTCCTGGATTACGGTTGTGGTCCGGGAAGCTATATACTTCCTCTCACAGAGCTAGTGGGTAAATCTGGGAGAATTTATGCAGTAGATATCAATCCACTTGCAGTTCAAGCAGTCAAGAAATTAATTTCAAAAAGGGGCTTTTCCAACGTCGAGGTCATTCATTCCGATTGCAAAACCGGTGTCCCTGAGGAAAGCATAGATGTTGTCCTGTTATATGATGTGTTTCACGATTTGAGTGATCCGGCAGGTGTACTAAAAGAATTGCATCGAGTATTAAAACCGAATGGGATATTATCGTTTACTGACCATCATCTGAAAGAAGAGGAAATAATATCTGGGATGACCAGTGGTAGGTTATTCAGGTTATCGGCAAAAGGTGCGAGAACATGCACTTTCTCGAAAGAAGAACCGTAATCAGAAGACCCCTAATGTCCTGGAAATGCCGCTTTGGTGCACATTTACTCATTTCGTTGCTTGTATGATTGCCCTAGGGTATTATTGGATTTGGAACTTCACTTAATGAGAACGCTTGAAGGAGGATAAGCGATGCTAGATAAAATTGTCGAGGATGTAATACGAGCGAAGGCAAACTCTATGAGGGTTAGTGCTAAATACAAGAAAGATGTAAAAGCATTTGCGCAAGAGATTAAAGACCCAGAGAAAGTTTTTTTAGCTGGAGCGATAGATGGAATGAGTTTCGATGTAGCAGCATTGACAAATCCTCGGCGTCTTCCGAGCTTTGAAGAAAGGAAGAAGCTAATTAAGGATATCCTGGGAATATAAATATTCCCCTAAAATCAGTTGAACTGCCTATTGGCGCATCCCTTGGGAAAGTCTGCACGCTCTTTTCGTCCTTTTGTTAGCCATCCTCTTTTCAGGCTATTGAATTTTCGTAAAGCGGTGTCGTCCCCTTGAGGTCTGCTTTGAGATGTCGAGCCATAATTGCCTATCACAAGGATGTTATTTATAGTCTACTTGATGACTCGCTTGCTGAAACGGCCCTTGTCCATGCGGTCAATAGGCTAATTCCTTAAGGTTATAATACATTTAAGGGAAAACTGTAACAATCTAGCGTAATGTGATGTCTCCATTTATAACTTTCTTATCGATCGCAGAACGCTAATCGATCATAAAATCGGTTGCTTCGCCGACTAGAGTGGTGTATCATACTTGCCTAAGGATTCCTTGTGTGGGTGGAAGAGGAAGGCTGAAGCCTAGGGCGTATCAATGTACATATTGCCACTACCGTGCCTCACCTCAGTCGCGACTTATAGAACTGCAGACTGTCTTGTAAGGTAGCTGACCTCGTGTATCTTTGTCCTGCTTAACACCCAGCTTCAGACCAACAGAAGTCAGGACTAGGTGACTGAGTCAAGGATAATGAACCTGAATTAAGAACCGATAAATGGTATCCATTTATACATAAATTCCATAACTTTCGGGATAAAGACAAAAATGAAAAATCCAATGAGTGTTAAAAAAGTTGTTATGTGCAAGGCCTCTGTTTGTGGGTTGCCATACTCCAATTCTTTCGCCTCTACTCGTGCGTGGATCAAGTTGAACCAAATAGGAAGTACAACCGCCAGAAAGGCAATTGGCCATATAATAAAACTGACAACGCCATACTTTGATATTGCCAACATTGTCCCACCTATAATAAGGGCGGTATAAGCAAGGTAAATATATGATTGTCCAATAGCTGAAACTATGGAGCCGAATGTAAACCGCCATTTGCTACGCTTGCCGGGCTTACCTGCCAATAGGGCGCCTGGCAAACCAGCAAGATTTAGAATAAATACACCAAGGAAATTCATGGCGACGCCCAAAATAGCTAATATCAAAACAGCTATAAGTGTATTCATCTTAATTAACCCCCTCTCCTATCTCAGTATAGAACTTCGCCTATTTTCTTTCAATACGAGATGCCTTTTCCTAAGGACACTTTATTTGAAGCTCTAAACACTATAGCAGTTTATGTGGTCGGCCTGAACAATTCTGACTAAAGTGCAACTGGTCCTATTTTTACGAATCGGTATAATGACAGTGGGTTAAGAATTGATATATGCGCTATACTATAGGCAAATTGCGTCACACTTATGGAGGTGAGAAAAGTGGGTTACTATGGTGACAGGGTAGAGAAGCTGAAAAGTTTGCCCAATCGTTACTTCTTCTTATACGTAACAGCCAAGGTTCTGGGCGGGGTGAGCATAGGCATACTTTTGGCAAATTGGCTGCCTACGTGGACATGGTGGATTTTTATGGTTGTTGCTTGCATAATCGCGATTCCCATTATTTGGAAGATTTTTAGCAAGTAACATAACTCGGTTTTGTTCAACCTTACTGCGTCTAAAAAATAGTCATAAGGTGAAACCTCAAAAACTAGCCAAATTACTATCCCGCTTGGAAACGGAGAAATAAATGTAAACAAAGCTACCGAATAGATAGCGCTTGACTGTATGACGCTAGTAGTCTAAAGTGCTTATTACTACTTGAGTAACCTGAGCTGACCTGCTAACCTGACTAAGGTCATTAGTAGAGGGTGGAGTGAACCCCTGAAGCTGGACACTTCAGGTTAGGAGTATTAGGAGAGTCTGGCAGGGTCGGAGTATAATTGAAAGGAGAAAGGACCCTGCTATGAGGAACAAGAGAACATT
>VGNY01000059.1 GCA_016865895.1 Chloroflexota bacterium
GCTGCTGGCGGAATTATAGCCTCGATTATCGGAACCTTTGCAGTTAGAGTGGGCAACAAACCACAGATGGAGGCCTTGCTTGGCGCTCTCCGCTATGGGACCATAGCAGCCTCGATACTCACTGCAGCCTTTTCATTCCTAGCGGTATACTTTCTAAAGGCCGATATAGGTGTATTCTGGGCAATCCTCGTTGGCTTGATTGCAGGTATACTCATAGGAGAAAGCACAAATTACTTTACCTCATACGCTTACCGACCGACCCGCAACATCTCTGAAGCTTCACAGACTGGTGCTGCAACAAATCTGACCAGAGGGTTCTCAAATGGTTTAATGAGCACTTTGCCACCTATAATCTGTATCTCCATTGCCATTTTTCTAGCCTACAACTTTGCTGGCTTTTACGGTATAGCTATCGCTGGTATCGGGATGCTGTCTACTTTAGGAATTACTCTTGCCACTGATGCATATGGACCTGTAGCTGACAACTCCGGTGGCATAGTGGAGATGTCAGGACTACCTCATGAAATTAGAGAGCGAACCGACGCATTGGATTCATTGGGGAATACTACAGCCGCTACAGGTAAGGGATTTGCTATTGGCTCAGCAGCACTTACAGCTCTAGCATTGATGTTATCCTATACCCAGATGGTAGGAATCGAGTTCAGTAGATTTACCCTACTAGAGCCTAGAGTACTCATAGGTCTGCTAATTGGAGCTATGTTGCCAGCTATCTTTTGCAGTATGACCCTGACTGCTGTCGGTAGAACGGCATTCTCTATAATCAATGAGGTCCGTCGACAGTTCCGTGAGATTAAGGGATTGATAGAAGGAACAGCAAGACCCGAGTATGGTAAATGCGTTGATATATGCACAAAGGCTGCACTTAAAGAGATGATTGCTCCTGGCTTGATGACCCTTATCGCCCCGATAGTGGTTGGGTTACTACTGGGGCCGGTAGGGCTCGGTGGTTTTCTTATGGGAGCCATTACCACCGGATTTCTTCTGGCTGTAACGATGGCTAATGCTGGTGGTTCATGGGATAATGCTAAAAAGTGGATAGAGGCAGGCAATTATGGAGGCAAAGGCTCTGATGCTCACAAGGCAGCCGTTATCGGTGATACCGTGGGTGACCCGATGAAAGATACTTCGGGGCCTTCGCTAAATATAATGATAAAGCTGATGTCAATAATTGCCTTGGTTCTAGCGCCAGTATTCGTCGGTTTTCCCGGACTGATTTAGTATTTTTCAGTCAGGAAGGGATTCATCTTCCGCTCGGCACCTATAGTAGTTTCAGGCCCATGGCCAGGATAAACGATGGTCTCATCAGGTAGAGTCATAAGCTTATTTTGAATGCTGTCCATTATCTGGGCATAACTGCAACCCGGAAAATCTGTTCTGCCGATGCCGTAGTTGAACAGGGTATCACCACTGAATAATACACCATTACCATGTAGGCTGATACCACCGGGACTATGCCCTGGCGTGTGAAGGACGGTGAAGTGTAAGCCATCTATATCTACCTTATCACCATCTTTTAGCAATCTATCTGGCTCAGGTAAATTGCTGAATGAACCCCCCATCATAGTCGAGAGCATCCGAGAGAATACCCCCAATCCTGCATTTGCCTCTGCTTCATGAAGAGCAAACTTAGCTCCCGTTGCCTCTTTAACTGGCATAAGTGCACCAACATGGTCAACATGCACATGAGTCACCACAATTAGCGGTACTGTCAGCCCTAAGTCATTGACAGTCTTTAGTATCCGCCTAGCTTCGGCTCCGGGGTCAATAATCATTGCCTTTTTACTCGACTCTGAGCCGACAATATAGCAATTACTGGCAAAAGGTCCGACGACAAGAGTTTTTAAAATCATTGTTCATGCTCAGCGTAAGGGTAAACAAGCAAAAAGGCCGAAATTACCAGAAATGGTCTAAGTTGACCTTATTTCCTCACGCATAAACTTAATATACGAGCCAGCAAAGCACAAAGCAGTCAGCGCTATCAAGGTAGTTAGTTGAGGCCAGATAATCAACAGGCTCTGCCCTAAAGGCAAAGGTGTTGGTATCATACCAGCAGTGTAGATACTTACCAGCATCAAAGTTGAACTGGGATTTCCCAGTTCAGGCATCAGCAAAACCTGGACGGTTTCCCCATAGAGAGTGTTGGGCGAGATGCGGCTAATTGTCCGATAAATCTCATCATTCTTGACTATCAACTCTAAACTTGAGTTTTCATCAATGGGTACTACAGCTCCAGCGATAACTCCAGCTAGCATAGACATAAATAAAAACAGGAATATCCACAGAGCTATCGAAGCTAAAACTGAGGTGGCCATCCGACTGAAGAAAACTGAAAAAAGGACAGCTAAAGACATCCAAAAGGCACCATAGATTATACTCACGAAGATAAAGGCAAAAAGTCTGAGTATCTCCTCGGCAGTTGGTGGCACACCAATCATGCGCAACCCCATGCCAGCAACAAGAATTACTATGCTCACCACCAGTATCGATAGAGTGACCAGGCCAGCCAGAAATTTCCCATTAATCACTGAATCCCGATAGAGGGGCTGTGACAAAATGCGACTGAGATTGCCGCTTGCTCGCTCGCTGTTTACGGCATCAAAACCAAGAGCTATACCAACTATAGGTATGAAAAGTGAGAGAAAGAACGGGAAGGAAAAGGGTAGGGTTTCACCAGATACGATAAAAAGCCTCAAAAAAATGAAGTGGGTATCCTCGGTTACTCCACTTCTTATATTTTGAGCAGCAACATAAATAGTCGCCACACCAGCCAGGTAAACCAAAAGCGATAGTATTATGAATCGCCTACTATTAAAGTGGTCAGCTAGTTCTTTCCAAAAAACTGCCATTAAACCAGACATAGCTAAGTCTCTCGAAAATACTTCATATAGATGTCATCAAGCCCATACTCTTCGAGCTTCATCTGAATCAACAGGCTATCACTATCGGCAACCACCTTGGCTATTTGACGCCTCAGGTCTTCATCACAGCTAATCAGCAACAGGTCATCAGAACTTTCTACGCCAGTCACACCTTTGATATTCCGTATGGATTCAATAAGCTTCGGGGTGGGCTGTGATACCTGAACCTCTATCCTAACCTTGCCACCTCCAATAGCCTCTCTACCAAGTTCATTTATTGAGCCCTGGACTATTAAGCGACCCTTGGCTAATATTCCGACTCTAGTGCAAATCTTCTGAACTTGATGTAGCTGGTGAGAAGATAGAACGATAGTTACTTTCTGTTTAGCCATGTTTGCGATAAGGTTGAGAACCTGGTCGATGCCTTCAGGGTCTATGCCTGCTGTGGGCTCATCAAAGAAAGCCACTTTGGGGTCTTTAATCATAACGTCGGCAATTCCCAGACGTTGTTTCATACCATGCGAGAAAGTGCTAACCTTTTGTTCTGCAACTTCTGAAAGGCCAACCATATCCAAAAGTTCACCGCCCTTTCTCGAGGCAGCTTCCCGTGGTATGCCATTTAATGCTGCAGTATATTCCAGATTCTGCCTGGCAGTTAAATCCTCATAGAAACCGACTTTTTCTGGCAAATATCCGACAACACGTTTCACCTTGAGTGGTTCTCTCGTAGGGCTATAACCACAGACTTTAGCAGTGCCTGACGTTGATTCAGTGAGTCCAAGTAACATAAGTATAGTCGTCGTTTTTCCAGCGCCATTAGGACCAAGAAAACCGAAAACCTCACCTTCATTGATGTGAAGATTCAACTTGTCCACGGCAATTTTATTGCCGTAGACCTTGGTTAAACCTGTGGTTTCAATAATGCTCTGCTGGCTCATTCTTCCTTTAACGCCTTCCTAGACGCATAAACATTACTGCCAGCCCGACAATAACCAGAACTACAATACCGATGCCTACCCACCCCCAAATTGTCGGTGTTAACACAGTTACCCTGATATCCAGACTATCGAAAGCATACTTGGATTCAGGCTCAGATGATATGTTCAACATGTAATCACCAGATATAGTCTTCTTGTCTGGCTTTATGTTAACCTGAATCTCACGCTTACCACCCACTGGCAATGAATCTATCTTCTCAGGGCTAAAGGTAATACTCCAGCCAGTAGGTCTGCCGGTTATCTTAGAACTGAAGTCTATTTTCTCAAGGTCTGCCGACCCAGTATTGGTAATAAATATCTTTAAGTAGTTATCACTGCCAGCAGTGGCATTAGTATTTAACCGGCCAGTGTCTGTTTTTAAATCAAGGTCATATTTGGCAGTAACTATAGCTTTCAGCTCAATACTGCTTTTTAATGTACCTGAAACAACTTCCAGGGTTACGCTATAGTCGCCAGGCTCTGGCACTAGCCAGACATATGGCCTTATTGTGACCCTGAGAGTATCAGGATATGTCTTTTTCGGGTCGAGGCGGATGGCGGCTATCTCTGTTCCCTCGCCATAGCCTGGAGTGATTGAATAATTGAAACCAGTAGGCACCTTGACCTTAAGGTCGAAAAGACGGGGTTCTTCGCCACCTGTGTACTGTAGCTCAACACTGTAGGCAAAATAGGTGCCAGCATAGCTGCTCAGCACAGGATATTGGCAACTGATTTTGATTTCTTCATTAGAAGGTGATTTCTGGCCTGGTGATGGCACAGATAGGTCAACACCTCCATTTGACATGGCCAAGACGGCTGGTGGAATTACCAACCCACCAAATGCCACCAAGAGCAAAGCAACACATGTTAGATAACCAGTTACTTTAAGTCTGCTCATAGATAAAAACCTCCATTAAAATAGAAGCCCTGTCCAAAGACAGGCATCCCATTAAATCAAGAAACGCAACCTACAAATACATTACTTTAACGAAAATGATTCTGGTTGTCAAGTTGTTCTGTGCGGTGATGTCTGTGCGGTGAAAACAGTGGTGTAGTTCGTTTACGAAGCTATTACCTGGGGTTGATTTGATGGATTGAGCTATCGCATCTATTAGTCAAGATTTTAGGAAGTTGTTCAATTCACTTCTTGTCTGCCCTGATATCAATTGCCCGACTTGAGATAGATATTTTTGTAGCAAGGCTTTGCTTTGCTCCGATGTAGGCGATGTTTTTTTCTCGTAGAACTTGACTAGGATTCTGTGACAGTTGGCACAGACGCCCATATTTTCAGTGGTCGATTGAGGGTGCTGAGACCATGCGTTCAAGTCGTGCTCCTCTAGTAGGTCAGGATTAGAGCAGTCGCACAGACTACATTTCTTGCCGAGGCTTCTCGTGGCAAGCACATAATTGTTCAGCCTCTGGTATTGGCGTATCACGTTCTCATTGGCTGAAAGAAGTTCCGCATGGAGCACATGAAAGAAGGAGGGGGGTAATATGGTTTCCAAATGTGAGAGGTACTTGGCTATCACAGCCTCGCTGCCCTCTGAAACTAAAGTCCAGGAGCAGCGGTGGATAGCTCGATGGCAATTGACGCATAGGTGCAGGCTTATCGAGGGCTCCGAGTAGCCGTATTCACCGGAAAAAGCTACTAGATGGTCCTCAAGGATATCCGGGTTATCATAACCACACAGGAGGCATTTATTTTCTTGAAACATTGGTAAATCCTCTGAGGTTGACAAGCCCTGCATTCTGAGTATAATCGGTCATTGAAAATTATACAAGTGGATGGCATTTCTAAAATGGATAAACTTGAAGCCATAAGACAGATACTAACGGCAAGTGATGATCTGAGTTGTGTTGAGGAAGCAACCCAGCCACACCATCTACGCCGTGGTTCAGGTTACTACCGTTCTTACGGCTTCAAGGTAGCTCCCAAAATACCAGTATTAACGGCTCAGAGCCTGTGCAAATTTTCAGATGGACTGGCTCGTCAGCTAATTCCAGTGGGGCCGCGCAGCATAAGCTGGTGCTCCATATTTGCTGGTAAACGAGAGTCGGTGCGGATGTCTGCTCTGTATTTTTGTGAAGCCACTACAGAGGTCTCCGAGGGCGTAGAAATGAGAATAAACGTCTCCTTTTTTCCCTGCCAGGTGATGGCAGAAAATGTAGGCTATCGCGGCATAATAGAGATAGGAGGCTATGAATGCCCTGAACCCTGTGAGCTTGCCTCAAAATGCACCTTCAAGGTCTCCAAGTGGAGAACTCTGAAGAGATTGCTCTAGGGCAATCCATAGCCTCCTTCTGGTTTAATAATCCTTTACAATCCTATGTGGGTGATACTATTTCGGGAAAACGTCAGAGAAGGTAGAGGTAACAGTGCCCTGAGGGCTAGTGAAATTCATATCGCCATTCACGCGAATCTTGAAGGCGAGGTCAGGAGCCTCAGTCCACCATTTCTTGAGCATGTCACTCCAGCCCATACCCAGCTCTTTCAGCATCGGCGCGTGAGCTCCAGGAACCAATAGGCCGAGCTGGGTTGTTCGGGTGGTAAACAAGGCGTTCAGTCTTAGCTGGTTAGTTGTGTTGGCTGGAATCCACTGCTGCTCGTAGGCAGATGTAGCCCCTACAGCAAACCATTTGCCTGGTGCTCCTTCAAAGTCAATGGCGGCGCGTGCTGCTTCAAGCTGGATGGGATAGCCATTTGGATTGGTCACATCGAAGATGAGCGCCAGCATAAAGAAACCTACACGTGATGGGTCGTATCCGGTAGGAAAATCCTTAGCTAATGCTTCATACGCCACCACCTCGACTCGGTTAAGCTTGACCTCTGGGGCTACCGGTGAGCCAGATGGTGCACAGCCACTCAAAGCGGCCAAACCAATGATTGCTACCAGTAACAGCGCTGGTAAGATCGAAAGATATCGTCTCATTTTCCCCTCCTTTCCAGTTTATTCTATTGGAAAAAACCAATTTGCTCTTGAGCCTTTGTGATTATTTATGCCAGCCAGCGTTTCTTGCGCTTGTAGTGCTTTATAGTACGGAAGCTTTTCCGACCACCGGCCTCAGTCAATCCCAAATAAAACTCCTTGATATCGGGATTGTCCTTCAACTTCTCTGAAGGGCCCTCCATCACTATCCGCCCCAGTTCCAGCACATAAGCATAAGGAGCAATGGTCAAGGCGAGCTTAACATTCTGTTCCACCAGCAAGATTGACAATTTCTGCTCTTCATGCAGGACTTTGACGATATCGAAGATCTCCTTGATTAGCATCGGAGCTAGCCCCATGGAGGGTTCGTCGAGGAGAACAAGCTTGGGTCCTGCCATCAAAGCCCGGCCAACCACAGTCATCTGCTGTTCACCTCCGCTGATGAAGCCAGCAGCGACGCCACGGCGTTCGCAAAGGCGCGGAAAATAGTGGTAGACTAGTTCCAGACGCTGCTTAAGATTACCTCCGTCCTTGACACAATGAGCACCGACTATGAGGTTCTGTTCCACAGTTAGATGCTCGAAGACCCGCCTCCCCTCCATCACCTGGAATATGCCCTTTCTGACTAGTTCATCAGCAGATTTTTTATGTATCAGCTCATCCAAAAATTCGATGGAGCCATCGGTAACCTCTCCATCCTCATGTTTAAGGAGCCCCGAGATGGCTTTCAGGGTAGTAGTTTTACCTGCTCCATTAGCCCCTAACAGTGCGATAATACCCCCATCGGGTAACTCCAAAGACAATCCCTTGAGTACCAGGATTACCTCGTGGTACATTACCTCGATGTTATTGAGCTTCAAAATCGGTTTGGTCTTGACTTCCGCCATAAAGCAACTCCCCTACGAGCAAACTGAATGACTACCAGTAATCATTACTTTAGTAGCCGAGCCACTTGGGCCATAAATCGGGATATATCGCTTTCATATCTAAAAAGCCGCGGTCGACGATTTTACCACCTGATATTTGAGCCATCAGTATCTTAGTGGCAGGGCGATGGTCTGTGGCAGTATAGACTCGTGGTGGTACACCATAGTTTTCGGAACATTTATAGGGAGATGTGTTCTCCATATAGGTCTTCAGCTTCTCTCGGGTAGTGGCAAGGGCTGTTGGCGATAGGTCGAGTTCACCAGCCGCATCCATTGCCTTCAAGGCGTCAACCATGATATTGACCTTCATCCAGGCCTGCACCGTGCGAATAAGGCGAGCATCAAACGGAGTACCTGGATGTATTTTCTGGCAGTACTCTACCACCTTGCTCTTCCAGGGATAATCCCAGACGAAGTAAGCGACAGCACTCGGTGCAATTGTTTCTTCTACGGCTGCACCCCCCAGCTTGAGCAAGTTCTCATCAAAGCCCCAGTTATTGACAATATGCATTGTTGGCTTGCCTGGTCCGGAAAGCCCCAGAGTATAGAAGTCTTTGATTGTGGTGGCTACTGACATGGTGGTATTGCCATGCCATACGATATGGGGTGGATTTTCCTTAACTGCCAGAACCTGGCTTTTGGTATCCAGGGCGAACAAGCTAACGTCTTGGTCCTTTATCAGCTCGCAGCCGAGTTTTTCAGCTAGCTCTTTTATAGCCTGAACCGGTGCTGTAGAATAAGGCGTACCGAAAGAACCGAAGAAGACAAACCTCGGTTTCACCCCGGCTTCCCGCTCTGCCTTATACCTGGGGTCTTTCATCCAGTAATTGTCCCACCAGTACTGGAGAGCTGCTCGGGCATTTGTAGAGTAGTCGCTACCGTAAACAAAGTTATACGGGGTCTTCGCAGGGTCGCAGAGATGGCCGGAGAAGGAGCAGGAAAGATAGACAATCTTGTCCTTGTTGATCGTCGGGCTTAGGGCCTCGGTGTCGCCGGTGCCCCAACCCCACACAGCAACCACCTTATCGAAATCACGGAAACGTTTGTAGGTGGTTACAGCTTCAGGAACGCGGTAGCCATAGTCATACTGGAACATTTTGATTGGCCTGCCGTTAATGCCACCCTGGTCATTCCAATAAGCTACTGCCTCAACCATTCCCAAGGCCATATCTTTTCCCACGTCAGAAGTGGCGCCAGTCATATCGTTGAGGGAGCCTAATTTTACAGCCTCCACCGGCGCTGCTGGCTTTGGAGCACATCCTACCAAGACCAGTACTGAAACGAGCAATATACCCGCCACTAATATAAAACATCTTATTCTCATTACTTTTACCTCCTCATTTAGAATGTCAAAAAAAACCTTGGTGCGCTGTCCTTCCACCTCAACTCAATATCATCACCTCCTTTATCCAGCTATATTTGGCTTCATTAGTTAGCCGTTTCAGAGTCAGCTATCACTCTGTACCTCCTCACCTAATAAGAAAAGGGCCAGAGGTGTATGTAGTTCTTAATTTGCCACCAGCGGTAAGAAAGTCCATTGGGCTCAAAGATAAGGAACAATATAATCGAAAGCCCAAAGACGAGGTCCTTAAGATAAAGGAATTTCTCCGTGGCCCCGGGCAGGACCCCAGCTAAGGGCACCAGCACTAATTTAACCAGCTCTAGGACACCGGTCATAAATATGGCACCGTAGATATGACCATACATGCTGCCAACACCGCCGATGAGAATCACTCCCACCAGCCAGAGGCTCCAGCCGAATGTGAAGTGTTCCGGGCTGACGATAGTAAGATTGGTCAGCCAGTAGCAGCCAGCCAGCCCACCAAGAGCGCCAGCGATGAAAAAGGCCAATAGCTTGTAATAAATAATGTTGACTCCCAGGGCTTCGGCAGCGATATCGTTATCACGGATTGCCATCCAGGCCCGTCCTACCCGGGTACGCATCAGATTAGCCATGAACACCTGGACTATGATGACCAGGATAATCATCCAGATGTAAGCATCTTTGGTGGAATAGATTACCCAGGGGCCAATGCTGAACATCTCTGGCTCTACGGCTAGAACGCCACCGCGTCCCTTGCCTGCCAATGGGCCCAGGTATTGTGTAAGGATTATGTCTGTAGTGATGAACTGCATGGCCATGGTGGTCATAATTAGATAAAAGCCTTTGACACGGACAGAGGGAAGGCCAAAGAGCAGAGACAGAAGACCAGCAGCAATCATGCCGATTAGGAAGCCGAACAAATAGGGCACATGAAACAGATACATGGAAAGGGCACAGCAAAAAGCGCCGAAGCCGATTGGTGCAGCATGGCCTAGCGTAACAAGTCCAGTATAGCCGATGAGGAGTTGTACACCTGCGGCTCCGAGGATGGTGTAGCCTATCATATTGAAGAAAGAAAGCCAGTAATCACCGACGAATAGAGGGACAATCACCAGGAGAATAACACCCAGTAACACCATTCTGACCCAGACAAAATTGGTTTTCCACCAGGCGTGGTCTGCGGTATAGCTATCGAAGTGGGTACCTGTAGGTAATCTCATCTTTGCACCTGCTGTTTACATCCTCTCAATCTTAACCCAGCCCCATAGCCCGTAAGGCTTCCACAACATGACAATCAGCATAACAATGAAGGGAAAGGTTGATTTTACTCCACCCGGGAAAAATCTGGAGACATAGGCATCGCCTAGGTTCTCCAGGACACCGATAATCAGACCGCCAGCCACTGCACCGGGTATGGAGTTCATACCCCCAATGACTACAGCAGGCAAAACTAGAAGCCCCAGGTAACTTATAGAGATGTTTAACCCGTTGATATTGCCTAACAAAGCACCGGCTATCCCGCAAGACATGAAGGCGATTACCCATGTCCAGCGATATACTGAGCTTGCGGCTATTCCCATTGACCTAGCGGCCATCTCATCATCTGCTGTGGCCTGCATTGCCAAACCCATGCGGGTGCGCTGGAAAAAATAAACCAGTATAGCCATCATAATCCCAGCCACGAGGAAGCTGTAGAGAAAAACCTGGCTGACATGTATCGGTCCCAGCATCAGAGGCTCCATCGGGAACACAGGTGGGGTAAAGACCCGGGTATCAGCACCCCAGATGAGGGCTACAATGGCTTGATAAGCAAAGTTGATGCCAACCGTGACCATAATCACTGAAAGGACTGGCTCACCAATCATAGGGCGAAGCCAGAGTCGCTCAGTGAGTATTCCAAGACCGATGGCGATGGCTAACATCCCCAGCAAGGCCACTATGAAAGGTAAGCCAAAAGTGGTGTAAAGGGCAAAACAAACGTAGGCTCCGACGAGGGTCAACTGGCCGGTGGCTAAGTTAACCACCCCTGAAGTCTTGTATATAATTGCCCAGCCCAAAGCGATACAGGCGTATATTCCACCCACCAGAAGACCAGTAATGACAACCTCAATAAAATGTACCATCAGCTCTCCTCAGTCACAAAGTTCACCTTCATTCCGTACTTCAGTCGAACCACTCTCCCATCTTCATAAGTAATGGTAGTATCAAGGTTAATGAAATCGTTATCGCTATAAAGTCCATCAACGACAGTCTTGTATCTTTCCTCCATAAACCCTCGCCTCAGCTTGCGTGTTCTGGTGAGCTCGTCATCATCAGCTTCAAACGTCTTGTAAAAATTGACGAATTTCTTGATGCGCTGGGCTTTAGGCAAACGGGTATTCACCTTCTGTACTAGTTCCAGCATTAGCTCATTGACTTTAGGTTCTTGAGAAAGCTCCGGATAGCTAGTGTAAGGAATGCCTCTATCATCAGCCCACCGTCCTACCGTACCATAGTCTATGCATACGATAGCTACAACATAAGGACGTTTGTCACCAATGACCCAGGCATCCTGAACATAGGGGCTGAACTTGAGCCGATTCTCAAGAATTTGAGGGGCCGAAAGTGAGCCGTCGGACAGGGTCATGACGTCCTTGGAACGGTCAAAGCAGATAAGGTGTCCGTCTTCGTCTACAAAACCGGTATCGGCTGAGTAGAGCCAATCGTCTGGGAGAAGTGTCTTTTTGGTCTCCTCATCCATCTTGTAGTAGCCTTTAAACACGCAAGGACTATGGGAGAGTATTTCGTTAGAATCGCTGATTCGAATTTCAGTCTCGGGAATGGGGAAGCCAACCGTGTCAAATTTAATATCGTCATTCCGGTGGATAACAGAGATACCTGAGATCTCCGTCTGGCCGTAAATTTGCTTCAAATTAAGCCCCAGAGCATGAAAAAAACGGAACTGTTCATCTCCTAGTGGAGCGCCGCCAGTATAGGCGTACTTTAGCTTTCTTAGCCCTAATGTATCCAGCACTTGGCGATGGCTTATCCAGTAGGAAATCCACCAAGCTACTTTCCAGTACCAGGGAATGGGTTTCTTTTCAAACTTCATATCGGCGACCTTGTAGCCGATTTTCATACACATGTCCCAAGCTTTTCTTTTAAGTCCACTAGCATCGGCATATTTCACCATGCAACTACGCACCATGGCCTCATAGTTACGCGGGGCAGAGAACATTACCTGTGGGCCAATCTCCCTGATATTTTCGAGGAAGACTTCTGGTTTTTCCGGAAAATTGATGCTGAAGCCAGCAATTATGCCTTCGCTAACTGACATCATCTGTTCGCCTATCCAAGCCATAGGCAAGAATGACAGGAACTCTGCATCTTCTGGTATAGGGTCAACCCAGAGCAAGTTTTTGCCCATGCTTAGCATATTGCGGTGGGTAAGGACTGCTCCTTTGGGCAAAGCTGTAGTTCCTGAAGTGTAGAAGATAAGACAGGTGTCATCAGCCTTACCTTCAGCTATCATCTTTTCAAACAGACCTGGAGTTTTTTCATCAAGTCCTCGACCCATTTCCTGCACTGCTCTATAGCTTATCAATATGGGGTCATGATAATACCGCATACCCTTAGGGTCTTCCCAGATTACTTTCTCTAGATTAGGGCACTTATCCCTAATCCATAGGCCTTTGTCTATCTCTTCCTGACCTTCGCCAATATAGAATCGAGCCCCTGAGTGACGGACAATGTATTCCACTTCGTCAAGAAGTGAATCCTGGAAGAGCCAGGTGGGAATAGCCCCGGCACAAAGCACAGCCATTTCAGCCCACAGCGCATGGGGACGGTTATCCCCGATGAAAGCGACTACGTCACCCTTTTGTAGACCTAGAGCCTTTAGTCCCAAAGAGAAAGACTTAACGTTATTGTAGTAATCCTGCCAGGTGTAAGGCTGCCAGATGCCAAATTCTTTCTCTCGCATGGCAATCTTTTTGACCCCATAATGACGGCACTTCTCCAGCCAGACTTTAGGCAAGGTTGTATCAGGATTGATTCTTATAGGTGGTTCAAAGTTGGACTCTTTAGTCTTGTGTGCTGCCATTATGAATCACCCGCGGCTGATATATGTCTCCTCCAGTTCGCCTAAGTATGCCCGGATAACTTGGGGGTCATGCTGCACTTTTTCTGGCGGCCCCTCGGCTATCTTTACCCCCCAGTCGAATACAATCACTCGGTCTGAGATATCCATAACCACCCCCATGTCATGCTCAACCAAAATAATAGTGCAGCTCCACTCCTTCTCTTCATTTGCGTCGAGGATAAACCGGGTCATGTCTTCAACTTCTTCTAAATTGAGGCCGGCCATCGGTTCATCTAGCAACAAGAGCCTTGGTCCCATGGCCAAGGCTCTGGCTAATTCGATGCGCTTCTGCACTCCGTAAGGGAGCATCCCGGTTGTCCGATTGCGGTAGATCTCTATCTCGCAGGTCTCAAAGACCTTCTCCTCAATCCATCTCCGATGCTTTGTCTCTTCTTTAGCCGCCCTCCCCCAATAGAAGCCACCGTCCAACCATCCTGTGTTCATCTTCATATGTCGTCCCAATTTCACGTTATCCAGGACTGTCATGCCTCCGAACAGCTCGATTTTTTGAAACGTTCGAGAAATGCCAGCATAGGCTCGTTTGTGCGGTGGCCAGTGGGTTATATCTTGGTTTTCGAAGGTTATCTTGCCAGAGTCAGGTCGATATCCCGGCAGACCATTAATGCAGTTAAGCATAACGCTTTTACCAGCACCATTGGGGCCAATGATAGAGAGGATTTCACCCTCCCGCACCTCAAAGCTAATATCGTTTAATGCCTGGAGGCCACCGAATGCCTTCAATACGTTTTCGACAATGAGTACGGGTTTGCCGATTTCCTTTTCGACCCTTAGTTCCTCTCGCTTCCACTCCATCCTTTTTGCTCCTGGCATCACCTACAGAGCCGGTTTAAAGAAGGCAAATGAGGTGGCATCAAATTAAGTATTTCTACTTGGGTATTTTAGCGGGTATTTTAACTGGATTATATGCTCTTGTCAATAGGTAATTTAACATAAAGTTTGTCCTGAGTTAGAAAGGGTATCAACTGAACGTTATTTTTGAGGTAGGCAGATATCCAGAAGTGGAGGGGAGCTGCTAGCAGATAGGGAGGTTTGCTATTTTTCTAAATCGGTTTCTTTTTGGCCTCAAGCTGTTCTAATTTCGCTTCAAGCTCTTTTTGCCTCAGGACCAAGGTTAGGTCACCGCGGGTCCGTTCCAAAATGCCGCGGACGGCGTCGGTCGTCCGCCTTAAGCCGTAGGTGATGCCTTCAGGGAAGTCCATGGTTACTAAGATGGCGTAGATATCATCCATTGTGGCTAATAATTCGTCACATCGTGAAAGGTCGTCTCTCCTCAGACTGTCCAAGAGGTAACGTCTGAGCTCACCTACTGCTTCTCCTAGGCCGTTTAGGTATGCTGGATTGCCAACTCCCAGCGCTTCCGGTCTGGGGAGTACGTTGCCTGTGACTATGGCTAAAGTTATGCTTGCCTCGGCAAGTTCTTTTTGGGCATCGTGGATAAAACCGGAGTGAAGTAAGTCATTGTGTTTCTGGAGAATGTCACGGTTTAAGTCTTTAAGCATAGCACGAGCTGAACTTAAAAGGTGCTCAGCTTTCGTGTTCTCCCGTCGGTGTACAGCGCGGATAGCATTAGCGCTGCAGCGTATTATCTCCCGGCAAAGGCGTAACGCATTTTCTCTTGCTGCGTCTTTAGCTGAAAAATCGAGGCGGATTTTTTCAGCGATGGCTTCCAGGTTCTTTGTGACCTTTTGTTTTTCCTTCAATTTCTTTTACCAATTGGCGTGTTGCCGTCTCTA
>VGNY01000060.1 GCA_016865895.1 Chloroflexota bacterium
GGTATTGAATCTCATGATGAAGGTGGGTCTAAACCTTATAGTTATACGGGATACCCAGTCGTCAAGAAAAAGATTTTCCTGGGCAGGAGAGGTTTTTTTCTTGACTTTCGGTTTCAAAGATGAGCTTTTTGTTCACGCTAGCAAAGGAAGCAACATGTCGGTGATGGAAGGAGTAATGGGCCTTTATGACGGGAGAATGGGGCTGGAAGGTAATGGAAGCACCGCCGAGATAGCCAGAATACTCCAGATTCCGGTAGTTCTGATAGTGGATGTCACCAAGATGTCAGAGAGTGCCGCTGCACTGGTCCTCGGCTATAGCCAATTGGACCCGAAGGTAAATATTGTGGGGGTTATTCTGAATAATGTTGGCGGGCCAAGCCACCTGTGCTCAACAGCTGAGGCGATAGAGAAGAAAACGAATATGCCAGTTTTGGGCTATCTGCCTAAGACAGCAACTGTCTCCTTCTCTGAACGGCATCTTGGATTAGTGCCTGCTACGGAGAAGACGGAGCTAGCTGGACATATAGGCGCATTGCGAGAACAAATTCAGGCCACTGTGGACATAAGCCGAATCATACAACTTGCCAGCACTGCTTTAGCCATACCGCCACTAAGTGAGAAAAGACTTTTCCCAGACAAGAGGAAGCCAGCCTGCACCCGTATTGCCGTGGCACAGGATGAAGCCTTTAACTTCTACTACCAGTATAACCTTGACCTGCTGGCCGCTTGGGGAGCCGAGCTAGCATATTTTAGCCCTATGTATGACAGTGCTTTGCCTGCCGGCACACAGGGAGTATACCTTGGTGGTGGCTTCCCGGAAATCCATGCCGCTCAGCTTGAGGCAAATACCAAGATGAAAGAGGCTTTGCGGACAGCGGCTAATGAGGGTATGCCTATCTATGGTGAGTGCGGTGGCTTGATGTACCTATCACAGGGTATTATCGACTTCGAAAGTAATAAATATAAAATGATTGGATTACTCCCCGGCTGGGCAGCGATGCAGAACCGGAGAGTCAGAATAGGCTATGCCGAAGCTGAAACCTTAAGAGATAGCATTCTCGCGAAACAGGGCACAAAACTACGGGGACATTTATTTCATTGGTCGAGGATGCCATATCCCACTGCCAGAGCAGCCTATAAAATTCTGGATACAGAAGAGCAACTGGAGGGCTTCATCAGCGGGCCAAGAGCCAATATTTTAGGGGCCTATTTTCACCTTCATTTTGGTACTGCCCCGTCACTGGCGAGACAGTTTGTAGCCTCTTGTGCCAAATGGGGAAGGCTGGGGGTGACGCTTTAAAGTTCTGGGACAACATGAGCCTGCTTTATGTAGCAATCTCCTAAGTCGCGACTATTGCACATCTTTGATTTGTGCAGTCTCCCCGAATCAATTGTTTGCCTTGACAAGCAAGAACCGCCGATGTGCTCTTAACTCAGACTGGTCATCAGGCTGAATTACCATACCCACTGGATGCCGGATGCAACAGTCGACTACCCACAGCCCGTCTCAACCAAATGCTTGAGGTGGGGAAAAAATCGATTCTGGAATGTACCGGGTTAACTTCATAACAACCGAAAAGGGGGATGACCTCATCGTATCGTTTACAATTGCCGCTGGTGATTTTCCTGGAGACATCTTAAGCCTGACCCTGTTACGCACGCCAAAGTTCGAGTTTATTCTTGATCGAAACGAGCGGGGCGTCAGCGTGTTCTGGGAGGAAGACGAGGATGAGAGCGAATTACTGCTTGCAGTAGAGCGCTCCAAAGACATAGTGAAACTTACTAATAGTCTTATAATTATAGCCGACCCCGGTCATGAGGAGTACCTGGACATGATGACCTGGCTCGGCGGTCACTTCGACCCGCTTCGTTTGACGTCGAAATGGTGAATCGAAAGTTACGTTCGATGCGAGTGTAGCAACCCACTTCACTGGGGACTCCAAGACCAAGGCTACTCACAGGGACAGAGGGCGAGGGATTCAGAATAAACAAAAGGTGATGGGCTCGTATGTATGGCGGTTCACTGATTTCGCCAGATGATAATAGCCCCAAAGGCCACACACCAGGCATTTATGAAGGCGTTCAAAACCAGGTCCAAAACAGAGGTGAGGTAAATCCCATTCTGAAGGTTAAAACTGAAGTCCAGTAGCCCGAGGAAGATGAGCGCACCGGCAGCAATCAGCGACAGAGTCCTTCCCAACGGACTTCGCCTGAGCAACAGGACTCCTGCAGCTAGGAGCAGGAGAGCGAGACAAATATCAGGCAATGGGAAGGCATGCTCGTAAGCAAAGTAGCACGGGGGTGGGTTTTCCGGGGCCAGGCCGACGGTGGAGAACGCTATCCAGAAGAGTATAAGCCCAGCTGCGGTGACTATCTCTAATATTGGTATTACTCTATCCTTCTTAGTATCGCTCATTCTGTTCTCCTGACATATACTGGTGCTAAAGCTTCCCTGCCTGTACCTTCTTTATAGTGCTATCCATCACAAACTCAACCAGCCCGGGAAACAGTCGCTTCAGCAGGAATATCAACTTCCCATCAAAGCCGGGAATAATATACTTTTCCTCTTTTCTCATGCCTTCAAGCAGGGCATGGGCTACTTCATCCGGCTGCCTCAGCTTGGCACCAGCAGAGATGGCTTTGGTCTCCTCTGGCTTTGTCTTGTTTTCTTCATGGAAGCCAGGGGTATCCGTATCTGGCGGGCAGAGCACAGACACCCTTATGCCGTATCGTTTTAGCTCGCTCCTCAAGGCTTCGGAAAAACCAATAATGGCGAACTTGGAAGCGCTGTAATCGGTATAGCCGAAAAGTCCGATGAAACCCGCTATGGAAGACACATTCACAATGTAGCCACCACGTTGCTTCATATAAGGCACGAGCGCAGAAGTAGTGTGCCATATTCCATAGAAATTTATCTTCATGGTCTCGTCGAACTGTTCGTAGGTGATTTCTTCGAAGACACGGGGGTAGGCTCGCCCGGCGCAATTGATGAGCACATCAGGCGCGCCGAATTCAGCTACAGCCTTAGACATGACCGCTTTAACCTCATCCCAGATAGATACATCCACCTGCATACAGGAAAACCTTTGCGAACTGGAAATCTTCTTGTCTCTTATTTCCTTAATGGCTTGCTCAAGGCGGTCTTTCCCCCGGGCAAAGATAATGATGTGAGCACCTTCTGCTGCTAGCGCTTTAGCCGTGGCAAGGCCAATGCCGCTGGAGCCGCCAACAATATAAACTACTTTGTCATTAAAGTCTTTCATGTCACTTCTGCTTCAGCGTTGTAAGGTCTAGGGTCTTCAGCCAAGCCATCGTTTTTTTGAATCCTTCGGAGTAAGAAATTTTTGGCTTCCAGCCTAGCTCACGTTCAGCCTTGGTTATGGAGAATTTGAGCCTCGACCCTAGGTTCTTCACCGTGTAGGTGGTAAGAAGAGGCCTGGTCTTCTTCCGCAGCAATTTCCAGATTAATTCCATCACCATCGCTGCCCCATAAGCCACGGAATATGGAATATACGTGGTGATAGGAGGAACTCCCAACGACTTGGCGATTCCAGCACAAAACTCCTCCAGCGTGGTATATTCACCATCATGCACCAAGTAACCGTTACCCACAGCACGTTTGTCTTCAGCAATCAGCATCAAAAGGTCTACCAGATTTTCGATGTAAGTGGGCCAGACGATGACGTCCTTGCGCCAGAAAATAAGTTCACGCTTCAATATGGCATCGGCGAGAAGCGGCACAAAGGTCTTATCGCCCTCGCCAAAAACCCAGCAAGGATAGACCATAGTCACAGGAAGCCCGTGCTTTCTGTAGTATCGCCAGCAAATCTTCTCGGCTTCAATTTTAGAATCAGAATACGGCTCATGCCAGGGTCGGAGTTGGAATGTTTCATCCATCACTTGAGACTCGCCCAGACCAAAGACATCATTGGTGCTCATATCTACCAGCCGCGAGACTCCAGCCTCCAGACCGGCTTTGCAGATGTTCTCCGTACCGCCAACTGTAACCTCTTGAAAGAGCTTTTTTGGTGCCCAGTCCGTAACCACTGCGGCACAATGAAAAATTATGTCCACGCCGGAGGCAGCCTTTCTCACCGCCTCATAATCACGGATGTCACCGATTACGACCTCCACACCCTTAGACCTGAGCACTGAATCTTCTGGGTCGTCTGGAAGCACCAAAGCGCGGACCTGATGCCCCTTGGAAATGTTTGCTTTGACCAGGTGGCCGCCGATAAATCCTGTAGCTCCGGTAATCAATACCCGTTTCACCTTATTCCCCCTTGAAAAGAGCTGCTATCCCGCTATTCTTTTTTAGGTGGTAACCGGCGTACGCTGTTCGACTTGCACTTAGGACAGACCCTCTCCTGAAGGCTCTTTCGAGGGTCCGAAGTCATACTATATTCGAAGCCGCAGCGGAGGCATTTGAGCTGTTCTTGCATCTTATTCACACCTTAGCTGTATCGCCGAGTTCATCTTCGGCTTCCAACTCCTTCGGTGCTAGCTTTCTTCTGGAGAGCACTTTTCGGGCATGGGCTATCTCCTCAGGCGTGACTTTCTGTCGCAGTTCCTCAAGCTGGTGCATTATTTGAGAAAATCGAGGGCCTTCGGCGGCACTTATCCACTCCAATTGTAACCGTTCTGGGCGTATACCCAGCTTCTCCAGCTTGTCCCACAATTTGTCGGCCCGGCGCATGGTCCAGTGATTAGCATTGATATAATGGCAGTCACCCAAGTGACACCCAGAGAGCAATACTATAGGTGCCCCCTTCTCAAGGGCACGGAGAATAAAGCTCTCATCTACTCGTCCGCTGCACATAGTGCGAATGAAGCGGTTGTTGGGAGGGTATTGCAATCTCGATACGCCAGCTAAGTCGCTGGCGGCATAGCTACACCAGTTGCACAGGAAAGTGATAATCTTCTGCTCAGGGTTTGTCTCCAGAGCAGCATCTATCTGAGCAAGTATCGAATCATCGGCGAAGTGCTGCATGGTTATAGCATCAAAGCGACACTCGGCAGCACAAGTACCACAGCCGGCACAGGCTGCAGCTATCAACTGCGCCCCAGACTTAGCCTTGACATCAACCTTTATCGCTCCATAAGGACAGCGCTTGGCGCAGACGCCACACGAGTTACATTTGTTAAGGTCTACAACTGCTTTAATAGCCTCGCCTTTGAGAGCGCCAGCATTCAGGACAATGGAACTGCGGGCAGCAGCAGCTCCAGCCTGAGTAACGCTGTCCTTTATATCCTTAGGCGATTCTACGCAGCCAGCAAAAAAGATGCCGGGTGTTGGTGCGTCCACCGGCTTGAGCTTGGGATGGGCTTCCATTAGAAAACCATCGCTGGTCTGGGAGAGATTCAGGGTACCGATAAGCCGCTTCAGGTCAGCCCTGGGCTCGAGACCTACGGAGAGTACCACCATATCCAGCTCATATTCCTCCACTCGCGCCGTGGTGGTATTCTCCACCCTTACACGGAGATTTTTGGTGGCTCTGTCTTCTGTGATTTCGCCAGGTAGGCCACGGATATAACGGACACCAGCTTCTCTGGAGCGGCGCAACAAATCCTCAAATCCTTTGCCGAAAGCGCGAATATCCATATAGAAGACGAATATTTCGGCATCCGGGTAGTGCTCTTTAATGAGCAGACTGTCTTTCACCGTGTTCATACAACATACATTCGAACAGTAGGGATAACCACGGTTCTCTGTCCGCGAGCCCACGCATTGTACAAAGCCAATGCGCTTGGGTGCCTTGTGGTCGGAGGGGCGTACCAGGTGACCGTCAGTAGGCCCACCACCACATATCAACCTTTCGAATTCCATGCTGGTGATAACGTTTTCGAAACGTGTATAACCGTACTCGTCTAGCTGAGTTGGGTCATAAACATCCATGCCGGTGGCCACGATTATTGTGCCCACTTCAACCTCAAATATCTTATCTTGCATATGCAAATCAATGCACTTCTTCTCGCAAGCGTCAACGCATTTGACACAGGCGACCGGGTTATTCCCCAGACAGCGTTCCATATCAATGAGGAAAGCCGAAGGCACTGCTTGAGGGAAGGCCATATAGGCTGCCTTACGTGATGAAAATCCCTGCTGAAATTCGTCAGGTATTACCACAGGGCAGACCTCAGCGCATTTAGCACAAGCATTACAAACCGTTTCATCCACATAGCGGGCTTTCTTGCGGATGCGGACTTTGAAATTACCCACGTATCCTGATACTTCTTCTACCGTGCTATAGGCAAAGAGTTTTATATTGGGATGGCGGCCAGCATCCATCATTTTCGGCCCCAGCACACATATTGAACAATCCATTGTGGGAAAGGTCTTGTCTAGTTGGGCCATTATGCCTCCTATTGAAGGCTTTTCCTCTACCACGTAAACCTGATGCCCGGCATCGGCAAGGTCGAGCGCTGCCTGAATCCCGGCTACTCCACCTCCAATCACCAGGGCAGCATCAGTCACCGGAATTTCCATCTCCTGCTGCGGCTGGAGCAGACTAGCCCGGGCAACCGCCATCTTGACGATATCCTTGGCTTTCTTGGTAGCTGATTCACGGTCATAAAGGTGTACCCAACTGCAATGTTCCCTTATGTTGGCCATTTCGAAAAGGTAAGGATTGAGCCCGGTTTCAGCGACGCATTGACGGAATGTAGACTCATGAAGCCGCGGAGTACAGGAAGCCACCACTACACGATTCAACTTGTGCTCGTTTATATGTCTTTTGATTTCCACCTGACCAGGGTCAGCACAGGTATATCTGTTTCTAACCGAAACCACCACGCCGGGGAGCTCTTCTGCGGAGCGTCTCACTTCCTCGGTATCTACCGACCCTGCGATGTTAAGTCCACAATCACAAACAAATACGCCTATTCTGAGTTCCTCTTCAACCAATTAGCATCCTCCTAATCCAGCGACCGAGCCACTAAACTAGCCAAGTCTTGTATATCAATTTTGGGGGTCTTGTCGTTCCGACTTTGCTGGGCACATTTCAGATGTATCTGGCACTTGGGACATGAAGTTACCATCATCTTGGCTCCAGTAGCCTCTGCCTGAGCCAGGCGTTCGTCCTGTATCTTCCGATGTGTGGCTCCGCAGTGTACCCAAGAACTTGCACCGCAGCAGAGTGCCTTCTCCCGGCACTGCTCCATTTCTACAAATTCCAAACCATCCACGGCACATAGCATTTGGCGAGGTGTGTCAAAAATCCTTAATCCTCTTCCCAAAGTGCAAGGGTCCTGGTAAGTAACTTTCTTCCTCAGTCTGCCGAGACAAAGTTCGCCTGCTTGCAGCAGTGGCGTCATTATCTCAGTCCAATATACTACTTCAGCAACCATTCTGCCCAGCATTCTGGGATAATCCACCTTAAGCGAGTAGTAGCATTCCGGGCAACTGGTAATGATTTTCTTGACACCAAGTCGAGTAAACTCATCCATATTCGCCTGAGCCACAACCATAAAGCCCTTTTTGTCTCCCTGGAGTAACAGGTCACGCCCGCAACAACGCTCATTAGATAAAAGTGCAAAAGGTATATGTGCGCGATTCAATAATCTCAGGGCACCTTCCACACCTTCTAAAGTATTGACTTCCATCTCACTAAACAGGATGTCGAAATATGGGGCACAGCCGACAAAGAATATAGTGTCAGACTGCTTGGACAGCTCGATGTCCGGCGGCAACCAGCCCAGTCGCTTCTGATGTAAATTTTCACCAGCCATGAGGTGTGTTAGCGTCTGTAGTGCTCCGCCATGGCTACACTGCATCTGAACACCTTTACCGAATGCATCAGTTCTCAAAATGCGAATAAACTCGGGAAATTCTACGCGGTAGTTACAGCGCTCCAAGCACATATAGCAATTAAGGCATGACCAGATTGTCTCATCTTGCAGGTTCGTACCGTTCTGACCTACATTCCTCTGGACTATGAGTCGTGGATTAAACTGCGGGTCGTACCGGGCAACTGGACAGACCACCGTACATTTGCCGCAATCGAGGCAAAGGTGTATTCGAGTGTCTTTAACTTCTTGGTTATCATCAAACATAGGCTATACCCGCTCTATCTCAGCCATAAATTTCTTCACCTGTTTCACAAAGCGAGCGCCATCACCCCGAGGCAAATGTACGAGGCAAAGTCTTTCTCCACCCAAGCCCAGCAATCCCAATACCCCACGCGTTTTCTCGTACTCTTTCGTACTGAATTCATCATCTTTGCCAAAGTAACAACTGCCCGATTCACATCCTAATAGCATCACCCCACCCGCCCCTAATTCAAAAGCCTTGAGGATTAAGCCTGAATGCACCCGGGAAAGACAGCTCACCCTGATAACTTTCACCGATGCTGGATAAGTACGGCTTTGCGCTGCTGCCTCAATACAGCTCAGGCCGTCCCAGTTGCACACGAAAACAACGATGTCGGCATTAGCTTTATTCATACCGTCACACTCACTTTAGTGTCTTTGCTCAAGAGGGTTCCCAGTGTCGAGATGATGCTTGAGTCGCTGCAAACAGGCTGTATTATAGCTCCAGTAGGACAAGAGGCAATACAAGCACCACAACCCAGACAAAGAAGCGGGTCAATGTGAGCAAGAGTAGTGCCGGAGTCGTCAGCTTCCATCTCTATGTAAGGACAAACTACTGCGCAATCACCGCAGCCACGGCACAGACGGCTATCAATACTAACTGCAGTGGCTCGTGGCCTCAGCATACCTTGGTTCAAATAACATGCGACTCTAGCCGCCATCGCCTGTCCTCTGACCTTCTGTTTCTCAGGCAGCTCACCTGTGCTTGGTGACATGAGAAATATGCCGGCAGTATCTCCGATAGAGGCCCCCCGCAGGACAGAATCCCAAATTGCTTGACTCCCTTGACGGCTGTTCCAGTCAAGAACACGGCCGAAAAGGCTAGCCTTGAAAGCAGCATCAGCCTGTGCAAGTATGTCATCAATAATTTCAGAATCCACCATGACTGCACCAGCTCTGATATTAGCTGTCTCCGAGGGGTATTTAAGCACAGCCTCATAAGTTCCGGGTACACCGTGAAGCTCAAGCGCTTTGGGCCATGCCATGATAGATGCGCCATGTTTTTCAATTTCTTTTAGGAGGTTGGATTCCTTTTCCAGAATGCCCAAGTGTCGCCCCTTAGTTCCCCTTGACTTCGGCTTGTGGACGAGGGTCACTGGATAAGACAGAGAGACCAGACCTGCTGCTGCCGCCAAGCTGGAAAATCCAGAGCCTATTACCAGCACACTTCCGCTAATTAGTCGCCCTTTCTCCATCACCGGCGAGGCGCTTTGAACTCGAAACACCCCCGAACTGACTATATCTATAGCCTTATGGGTAGCTTCAATCGGGTCGTTGCTATGTACCCAGGCGCATTGCTCACGTATATTCACGAATTCCACGAGGATATTGCAATCTGAGTTCAAGTAACTGTTCACATACTGCTGACATCTTACCCGCTGTTCTGTGCAACTAAAGCAGACCTGGTCCAGATTGCAGCACCGACAAGCGGCTATTACCAGCCTGCCCAGTTCCTCTGCCATAGCCATAGCTTTAATCTGCTGTGCTCCGTCTTCAGTACAAGCCTGAATTAACTCCCGGACGCTAGAGACACCGGGAAGGCGCCGTATTTGGCTGGCTACCTCCACAAGGTCGATTACCGAACTGGTACTGCCACCGCAGCTACATAGGACCACACCAATGCGCCTATTCTCAGGACCGACCAATCTTCCCACCTCCAGTTCGGCATTCAGTGGGGCATCATAATCACCTGTGGTACTGCTACCAACCTGTGGCTCCTTTTTTCGTAGTTTCAACTCCTGTGCTACCTCCAAGGCTATTGCCGAGCCGTGCTCCAATCCGCTCCGTAAATCACCTTTACCTTCGGCTTTTACCACAAAAATATCTTGCCCCGCGGCTTGCTGAGACATAAAATCCACTATCGCCTTGGCTCCTATACCCACCGACTCCGTAGCATCTTTATGGGATACAGCGTCCACCTGACAAACCCGTTCACACTCCAAGCAACCGCTGCACAAGGCACAATTGAGACAACGCTCTGCCTCAAGCTTCACCGCTCCTTCAGGCAACCCCACGTTAGTTTCTTCAAAGCTACCCATTCTAGCAGCACGAGCAAGAGTCGGCATTTTAGCCCGCTTTTGAGGTGAGACATATCTCGCTTCAACATCGACTTCAACCGGCTGAGGTCTTTCTAGGCTACGGCCTTTCCTCAAGTCGCGCTCCCTGAGATACCTATCTATTGACTCAGCAGCTCGCAGACCGTCAGCCACAGCTTCAACAACAGTATTAGGGCCGGTGACACAGTCGCCACCGGCAAAGATGTCAGGTATGCTTGTCTGAAGTGTTAATAGGTCTACAATTATAGTCGCATCGTCATTAGTCTTGATGTCTTTTATTCTAAGTAGCCCTGTGCTTGGTCGCTGGCCTACAGCCACCACCACGTGGTCAGCCTCTATAGTAAATTCCGAGCCCTCGATAGGCACGGGCTGGCGTCTGCCAGTAGCATCGACATCTCCCAGTCTCATCCGCTGGCAGCGTATCCCGGTGACCTTTGTCCCATCACCGATGATTTCAACGGGAGCAGTCAGGTATTCAATAAGCACGCCTTCTTGAATAGCCTCCTCGACATGTTCTTTTATAGCGGTCATTTCTTCCGCCGTACGCCGGTAAAGTATTCGAACTGTGCCTTTACTGCGTCGCTTCACTGCCCGCGCCGAATCCACAGCACTGTTTCCACCACCAATAACCACCACATTAGAACCGACAGCAGTGCCTACCTTCAAATTGAGAGCAAAAAGCATTGAGATTACGTCGACAACACCTTCAAGGTCTTCGCCAGGGATATTCAGTTTGTTATTCAACCCCGCACCTATGGCCAAGTAAAAAGCCCGGTAACCTTGTTCCCTGAGGTCAGAAATCGTTATGTCTCGGCCTACAAGTACACCTGTTTTTATATCCACGCCCATAGCCCTGATCGCCTCCACTTCCCGCTCCCGTATCTCACGGGGGAGACGGAATCGAGGAATACCTGTCGCCAACATACCGCCAATCACAGCATGTGACTCGAATATAGTGGGAGTATACCCTCTTCGGGCCAGTTCCCAGGCTGCCGCCAGCCCAGAGGGCCCGCTGCCAACGATGGCTAATTTTTCTTTTCTCGGCCTGGCAGAACTCATACAGCCGTAAGTGATACCACCAGAAGCAGCATCTGCAGCATAGCGATGCAGAGCCTGAATGAATACCGGGCTATCAACTTTAGCCCGCTGGCAATTGTTTTCACAAGGGTGAGTGCATACCCGGCCCAGTATCCCAGCCAGTGGTGCAGCTTCATTGATAAGGCTCAATGCTTCATTTGCCTTCCCTTTTGACAGAAGACAGATAAACCCAGGCACATTAATACCTAAAGGGCAGGATACTCGACAAGGAGCAACGCCATTTTTGTCTATAGTATAGGCTGCTGGTACCGACCGGATGCCAATCAGAGGTGCATGGATAGCGCTGTGCATATAATTACTACGACCACTGGTGAAAGGTATTTTTACCTGACATTCTTCCTGACACAGACCACAGCTAGTACATAGCGTCTCATTCACATAACGGGGCAGCTTTTTTACTTCTATAGCAAAGCGACCATGCTCCCTGGTCACACCTTCCAATCGAGAGTTAATGTAAAGCTTGACCTTGGGGTGAGCTGCTGTCCTTAATAACAATGGCCAGATGCGCAGGTATTCTTCAGTAGAAATGGGCAGTGAGCTGCCAGTTTTGCCACCATCCAAACCCAACACCCCAGCACTGGCAATTAGGCTAACCTCAGCGCCCATCTGGGCTAGAGTCAGGGCGCACTGCGCTGCACCAATGCTGTTACCGATTATCGCAACACTCTTTGCCATCTGCACTGTGCTTAACTTTACTTTCTGTGCTCCAGTCCGTATTTATATCCTCGCTCGAAGGCTTTAATATTGAATTCCCCGGTGCCTTCAGGCACAGTAGCTAAAATAGATTTCTTAAGAGCTTCAGGAGAAACCACGTCACTGACTGCCGCCAAGAATCCGAGCATGATGATATTGGCTACTACCACACGTCCCATCTCACGAGCAAGATTGGTGGCCGGTATAGAAAGTATCTTAAAGGTCCGAGAAGTGGTTGGTTTTACCAGGTCTGAGTCTATAATCACCAGCGTCTCCGGCCCGAGATTTGGTATGAATTTTTTATAGGCCTCCTGAGACATAATAACCAACACCCGTGGGCTTATCACGTAAGGATAGCCTACAGGCTCGTTAGAAATCACCACTTCGGCACAGCAGGAGCCTCCCCGGGCCTCTGGACCATAGCTTTGCGTGAGAGTGGCGAACTTCCCTTTTTCGTATAACGAAACCGCCTGGCCTAAAATCTGACCGGCCAGAACAATGCCCTGGCCGCCAGTCCCGCTTAATCTTACGTCTGTCCTGCTCAAGTTCGTTTTTCCAAAAGGCTGCTTTCCAAAACCAGCGTATCTTCGCCTGCCTACAGCTTCCTCTGCTTGCGCGCTCTTTCCAGCACCTGCTGGTAGCAGTCCCACAAAGTAGGCCTGTCTATATCAACAAATTTACCTACCACAATGAGACCGTCTAGTGATAGCTCAGCATCTTTGGGGTCAGCTCCGTCTCGGATGATGCTTCTTTCCTGATAGCTACGCATTTCATCCAGACCTCGGGGCAGCTTATTTTGACGTCCGTAGACGGTGGGGCATGGGCTGATTACTTCAATAAAGCTGAATCCTGGCTTAATCAAAGCTTCAGCGATAGATTTTTCCAGTTCCCGCACATGCAACACAGTCCACCGGGCAACATAAGTAGCGCCACTGGCAGCTACCAGGTAAGGTAGGTTAAACGGATACTCGAAATTGCCATAGGGTGAGGTGGTGCTTCGAGCATCAAGTGGCGTCGTCGCACCCATTTGACCACCGGTCATACCATAGTTGAAGTTGTTTATACAAATGACCGTCATATCAATGTTACGGCGTGCAGAGTGAATCAGGTGATTACCACCGATGGCTACCAGGTCTCCATCCCCAGAAAAGACCACTACATTTAACTCCGGGTTTCCCAATTTTAGGCCGGTAGCGAAGGGGATGGCCCTGCCATGCGTGGTATGGAAAGAATCCAGCTTGACATAACCTGCTACCCGACCCGTACATCCTATCCCTGAAACCACAGAAATCTTGTCTTGGTTTATCTCGGCACGGCCAATAGCCCTGATAAAACACCCAGTTGCCGGTCCAATGCCACAGCCAGCGCACCAGATATGGGGTATCCTGTCCACCCTGATGAAACTGTCTATGGGATTCTCGTCCACTGTTACCATCTTTGTCATCGGACTTCTTCCCTTATAGCTTCTAGAATTGTTTCAGGCAAGTGCACACCGCCGCCCATGTGAGGCACAAGCCGTGCTCTAGCCTTGCCCGCTGCACACCGCTCTACTTCTCTCACTATCTGACCATAGTTTATCTCAGGAACGACAAAGGCCTTCACTTTGGATGCCAGCTCCTTGATGTGCTCATCGGCAAAAGGCCACACTGTTATCAATCGCAGAAATCCAACCCTCATTCCCTCGTCCCTTGCCTGCTGTGCAGCGTAGCGGGCAATACGGGCAGAGATGCCATAGCTAACCACAATGACTTCAGCATCTTCAACATCCGCTTCTTCATATCTGATGATATCCTTCGCGTTCAGTCTTATCTTGTCCACGAGACGTCGCACCAGTTTGTCTTGTGCCTCAGCAGTCATTGACGGGTAGCCCCTATCATCATGGGTAAGGCCAGTAACATGGAAGCGATAGCCTTCACCGGCTATAGCCATTGGAGGCACCAGCCCCTTCTTGGAATCATAGGGCAGATACTCCTCAGGAGCTACTTTGGGGCGTGGCCTATCGACCAAATCTTCGGGAGTTACGCGTGGTATCACTACCTTCTCACTCATATGGCCCACTGCCTCGTCGGCCATGAGCAGCACAGGAATCCTGTACTTCTCCGACAAATTAAATGCCACAATGGTCAGGTCAAACATCTCCTGTGGCGAGTCGGGCACAAGAGCGACAATTTCATAGTGACCGTGGGCTCCCCATCTGGCTTGCATCATGTCTCCTTGAGCAACAAAGGTGGGTAACCCCGTTGATGGACCAGCCCTCTGCACATTGACCACCACACAGGGAGTTTCCAGCATCACCCCCAAGCCCAGGTTCTCCATCATCAGGCTGAATCCAGGCCCTGATGTTGCAGTCATCGCCTTTACCCCCGCCCACGAAGCACCCAGTATTGCATTCATAGAAGCAATCTCGTCTTCCATCTGGATAAAGACGCCACCCAATTGGGGTAGCCGTTCCGCCATTCTCTCAGCCACCTCAGTTGCCGGAGTGATGGGATAACCGGCAAAAAAACGACAACCGGCACTTATAGCCCCCTCGGCGCAGGCTGTATCGCCATTCATAAAAAATTCACCGCAGAGTATATTCTCTTGAGGCATGCTTTGGTTACCCTACACTTCTTTAGCTTCTTTTTTTTCTTCGGTAGTCAGGTAAATCCCGAATTCTGGACATATTGCCTCACAGAGGCCACAGCCCAGACATTCAGCCTCACCGGTTACCCTGACCATCTCATAACCCTTAGGACCAAGCTCACCACTCATCTTCAAAACCCCACGGGGGCAAAATTCTGCACAGTAGCCACAGCCTTTACATCGTTCTGTGTCGATATGCACCTTAACTGGTCTGGGGGCTTTTTCGGCCATATCAAAAGGCTTTCTCCA
>VGNY01000061.1 GCA_016865895.1 Chloroflexota bacterium
TTTCTGGTGCGGCAAGCGATTCCATCATCGCCAGTAAATCTTCAAGGTCTTCGAGCTTCTTGAGCAAGGCTTCGTATTCATCATAGCGTGCCAGTACAGCCTTTGGTTTTCCATACTGTGTAACATAGAGTGGCACTCCTTGTTCTTCGAGTTCAGCCATCATGGCGCCAAGCTTTGTCTTAAGTTCACTGACGGTAATGATACGAGTGGCCATTAAAGCACAACCTCCTGTTATCAGTTACTTGCTGATTGTACTTTAGATTGTACTAAATTTCGTACCAAATTTCAACCCATAGGCAGCTGTTATTCTACGTGTCACACTTGCCTTCGGGTCCTTTCTGGGAAGGGTGGGTGACCGTACTTTTCGGGGTGACTGACGCAATTGCATCATTTCACAAGTTTTGAGTGTACATCTAGCAATAAAACACTAAGACTAGCAACAATTAGCAATATAAATAGACAAATAGCAGCAAAAATAGTATAATGGGCTAAAGGAGTGAGCACATGGAAGCAGTGAAGAAAATTATGACTCCGGAACAGGTAGCTGACTATCTCCAGCTCAACAAAGATACGGTCTACAGGTATATCAGAGAAGGTAAGCTTACAGCTTCCAGGCTGGGGCGAAATTATCGCATCCTGAAGGAAAACGTTGACCTATTTCTGCTGGCAACCAGCACCAGTCAGGCAGCCAGAGAGGCTCTATTTAACCGCCTGGAAGGTGTGGCTGATAGAAATAAGGAAATTCCTTTCTCGGAGGTAGAGAAAGACGTAGCTGAAGCTGTTGCCGAAGTCCGCCGCAGGAATAGCTGATGCTCAGGGTGGTGGTAGACACAAATCTGCTGGTCTCCGGTTTCATATCTCCATTCAGTTATCCTAGAGAGATTGAGAGGCGCTGGCGAAAAGGGGAATTTGTCTTAGTTATCTCTCCCGGTATTATTGAAGAAGTTAATCGTGTTCTACATTTGCCTCGCATCCAGCAAAAATATCGTCTCACCGAATCTGACATACAAGTCTTTATTCTTACCTTAACTCACCAGGCGGATTGCATCGCCGGGAAAGTGGTTCTTAAAGGTATAGCTCCCGACCCTGGCGATGATAAGGTAATCTCCTGTGCTGTCGAGGCTCAGGCAGATTTCATCGTTACCGGTGATAAAAGATTGCAGCAACTTGGAGCATACCAGGGGATTCGGATTATCAACGCAGAATCATTTATCAGAATTCTGAAAGAAAGATAGAATAACTTCAGACTAGTTGTAGCGTGTTCTATCAGTTGCCTTAGCTGGGCTGCTTTGGAGGCAGCCAAAGATAGTCCCAAGCGCCTCAGTTCGTCATATCCTAATCCTCTGAACAATCGCTGTCCGGCGGCTGCTGCGATTTCGTCGTAAATGCCAGGCCATTCCTTGCCGCGACGTTCCACGCAGAAGAGGATGAAATCCTTGAGTTGGGGTTCAATATAGTCCATGAGTAATAGATTGGGCTAGTAAATACTACATATCTATTATAGCCTTGATATTTCGGTTGTCTATAGTACTTTTTTCCCATTCCCGGCATGGCATCTTCCCACGGTGTTAGAAGGTGCCTTCGTGGTTTATTCCCGCTTATGTCTTTGTTTGGCCTAGCAGCGCTGTCCCTAAAACGCGCGTGCCCATAAGTCTTTTGAAGTACTCGTGGGGAGAAAGGGAGTGGTTCTGGTGGGCTGCGGGAGCGGTGGGGATAGCTCGGTCGGAAAAGAAAAAGCCCCCAGTATAGAAAACTGACGGCTTATTCTTGCTTGGTTGCGGGGGTTGGATTTGAACCAACGACCTTCGGGTTATGAGCCCGACGAGCTACCGCTGCTCCACCCCGCGTCGCTACACCCGCAAAAATCTGTGATTTTTGTGGGGAGATAGTGAATGGTTTTGTGCTCAGCCTGATGTAGGTCAAAGACCTCGACCATTAGTACAGCTCAGCTCAACGCATTACTGCGCTTACACATGCTGCCTATCAAGCAAGTTATCTACTTGCGGTCTTACCCCCGACCGAAGTCGGGGTGGGAGATCTCATCTTGGGGTGGGCTTCGCACTTAGATGCTTTCAGCGCTTATCCCATCCAGACATGGCTACCCAGCATTGCCCTTGGCAGGACAACTGGCACACTAGAGGTCTGTCCCTCCCAATCCTCTCGTACTAGGGAGAGCTCCCCTCAAATCTCCAGCGCCCACAACGGATAGAGACCGACCTGTCTCACGACGGTCTGAACCCAGCTCGCGTGCCGCTTTAATGGGCGAACAGCCCAACCCTTGGGACCTGCTTCAGCCCCAGGATGCGACGAGCCGACATCGAGGTGCCAAACCTTGCCGTCGATGTGAACTCTTGGGCAAGATAAGCCTGTTATCCCCGGGGTAGCTTTTATCCGTTAAGCTACGGCCCTTCCACACGGAACCGTAGGATCACTTTGCCCGACTTTCGTCTCTGCTCGACTTGTAGGTCTCACAGTCAAGCCCCCTTATGCCAATACACTCGATGCACGATTTCCATCCGTGCTGAGGGGACCTTTGGACGCCTCCGTTACCTTTTAGGAGGCAACCGCCCCAGTTAAACTACCCACCTGGCACGGTTCCCACCCGAAGGCAGGTTAGAACCAAAATCAAACAAGAGTGGTATTTCACCGTTGGCTCCACTAAGGCTGACGCCTCAGCTTCACAGCCTCCCACCTATCCTACACATGCTCAACTCGAGTCCAATGCCAGGATATAGTAAAGCTCCCGGGGTCTTTTTGTCCAGTTGTGGGTAGAGGGCATCTTCACCCCCATTTCAATTTCACCGAGTCCCTCGTTGAGACAGCGCCCAAGTCGTTACACCTTTCGTGCGGGTCGGAACTTACCCGACAAGGGATTTCGCTACCTTAGGACCGTTATAGTTACGGCCGCCGTTCACCGGGGCTTCGGCTCAAAGCTTCTCCCGACAAGTCGGGATGACCTCTCCCCTTAACCTTCCGGCACTGGGCAGGTATCAGCCCCTATACCTCAGCTTTCGCTTTGGCAGAGACCTGTGTTTATGTTATACAGTCGCCTGGGCCAGTTTCGTGCCCCCGCTTCTACAGCGGGCCCCCTTCTTCCGAAGTTACGGGGTTAGATTGCCGAGTTCCTTAACGAGGGTTCTCTCGAACACCTTGGGACTCTTACCCCCATCTACCAGTGTCGGTTTGCGGTACGGGCACCTAATCCTTTAGCAACGAGGCTTTTCTGGACAGTGTGGACTCAACTGAATCATTTCAGGTTTCCCCTCGATTTCCCCCGCTCCTCAGCTTGACGTTGGAGTGGATTTGCCTGCCCCAACACGCCTTAGATTGGAGACGCACCATGTCCATTAGGTACGCTCAGCCTATCCTACTGTGTCCCCCCTTTGCCTTAAAACAATGATTAGGTGGTATGGGAATGTTGACCCATTGTCCATCGCCTATCCCCTTGGGGTTCGGCTTAGGCCCGACTAACCCTACGCGGATCAACCTTGCGTAGGAAACCTTAGATTTACGGTGGGCATGATTTCCACATGCCTTTACGCTACTCATGCCGGCATTCTCACTTGCTATTGCTCCACTCTGGCTTACGCCAGGGCTTTTCAGCTATAGCAACGCTCCCCTACCTTCCCCGATGAAATCGGGGAACCATAGCTTCGGTAGCGGGCTTTAGCCCCGTTATATTATCGGTGCGACACCACTCGACCAGTGAGCTATTACGCACTCTTTAAAGGGTGGCTGCTTCTAAGCCAACCTCCTGGCTGTTTTAGCGATATCACTTCCTTTACCACTTAGCCCGCGTTTCGGGACCTTAGCTGATGGTCTGGGCTGTTTCCCTCTCGACTACGCGGCTTATCCCGCGCAGTCTCACTCCCAGGATATGAACTTATGGCATTCGGAGTTTGGTTGAGTTTGGTAACCTCACGGCCCCGAGCCCATCCAGTGCTCTACCTCCATAAGTTATTACCTGAGGCTGCACCTAAATGCATTTCGGGGAGAACAAGCTATCTCCGAGTTCGTTTGGCATTTCACCTCTACCCACAGCTCATCCCAGCACTTTGCCACGTACACGGGTTCGGGCCTCCACCTGAGGTTAGTCAGGTTTCACCCTGGCCATGGGTAGCTCACACGGTTTCGTGTCTGATCCATGCGACTGAACGCCCTATTCAGACTCGCTTTCGCTACGGCTCCGTAACGTAGTTACTTAACCTAGCCACATAGATCAACTCGCCGGCTCATTCTTCAATAGGCACGCCATCATCCCGATAAAATCGGGACTTTGACTGCTTGTAGGCACAAGGTTTCAGGTTCTATTTCACTCCCCTCCCGGGGTGCTTTTCACCTTTCCCTCACGGTACTGGTTCACTATCGGTCGTTAGCAGTATTTAGCCTTGGAGTGTGGTCACCCCAGATTCCCACGGGATTCCTCGTGTCCCGTGGTACTTAAGAACACAAGCAGAGACTTCGGCCTGTCGTCTACGGGACTATCACCCTCTTTGGTTGCTCTTTCCAGAGACCTTTGACTAGGCGGAAGTTTTCTTACTCTGTGACAGGTCTTGAGCCCTGTCTCTTGTGTCTTACAACCCTTGAATGGCATAGAGCCCAAGCCCACTAAGCCACTCAAGTTTAGGCTGTTCCCATTTCGTTCGCCACTACTCCGGGAATCTCGTTGATTTCTCTTCCTCAGGATACTAAGATGTTTCAGTTCTCCTGGTTCCCTCTCGCTTTAGGCGAGAGCCCGGGTTTTACCCAGGCAGGTTCTCCTATTAGGGTATCCTCGGCTAGGCTTGCTAGACAGCTCACCGAGGCTTTTCGCAGTCTTGCCACGCCCGTCTTCGGCTGCTAACGCCAAGGCATCCACCCTGTGCCCTTTTTTCTTTGACCCACATCAGCCTGAACACAAAACCTATTCACTTTTTAAAGTGCAATGCGGCTTGGTGTACACCAAGCCGCATTAGTATACAGCAACAAAGACCCTAGGTCAATCAAGTATGAAGGTGTACACCAATCATCTGTTTAATAGTATAACTCAGCGGTTTAACTGTTGTCAAATCAAACTGTAGCTTTCAGAAAAAGCTTTCTCCTCTGACAAGGAAGGCGACCAGAAGGAATAGGGCAACTGCATAGAGCAGGTCAAACCAGATTCTGCTGAGCAGGCTTGATAGCTTTATCAAACCGACAATAGGGAAGCCGAACAGGGCCAGAGGATTCCTTTTCAGAGCTCTTTTTGAGTGTTGCCATAGACTGTCGGCATCTTGATTACTGGGGGAGGAATGCATGGCCACGGATATGCCCAGCCAGTAGAGAATATAAGCGATTAGTCCACGAGGGATAATTACGGCGATGAAAAATACGATTACGGCGATGGTTGTGTTGGTCAGGAAAGGGGCGGTGGCTATGAAGAAGGCTTTGGCGTAGCTATTTACCGGGCCGTGGATAACATATCCCGCCGGGTTGCCCAGTCTGAAGTAGCATGTTTTATAAACTGGAACATTGGCACGGTCACAGAAAAACTTATGTGCCCATTCATGAATGATGATGCCAGGAAAGGTGAGAATGGCAATTAGCCATCCAAGTTGGGAGCTTCTGTTTATTCCCATTCTATGGTTGAAGGTGGTTTGCTGGTTATGTCATAGACCACACGGTTGACGCCAGGCACCTCGTTGACGATGCGATTGGAGATGCGAGCCAGTAGGTCATAGGGGAGACGTGCCCAATCAGCGGTCATGGCATCCTGACTGGTTACGGCGCGCACGGCTACCAGATAGCCGTAGGTGCGGAAATCTCCCATAACACCGACACTCCTGACATCGGTGAGGATGGCGAAGGTTTGCCATAGCTGGCGATAGAGGTTTGCCTTTTTAATCTCGTTCATTACTATCCAATCAGCATCCCGGAGTATATCCAGGCGTTCTTTGGTTACTTCTCCGATAATGCGGATGGCGAGTCCAGGCCCTGGAAAAGGCTGGCGCCATACCATGTCCTCAGGCAAGCCCAGCGCCAGACCAACTTCGCGAACCTCGTCTTTAAACAGATAGCGTAGCGGTTCGATGAGGGTCAATGCCATTTTGGTGGGCAGACCACCGACATTGTGATGGGTTTTTATTCTAGCGGCGGCTTTAGTTTCTTTAGACGTGCTCTCAATTACATCTGGATAAAGGGTACCCTGAGCCAAAAAATCGATTTTACCCAGTCTGGCCGCCTTGTATTCAAATACTTTAATGAACTCTTCGCCCACCCGGCAGCGTTTCATCTCAGGGTCGGTGATTCCTTTCAGTCGTCTAAGAAATCTCCTGGAAGCATCCACATAGACCACATTCATTTTCAAGTTATTTCTGAAGGTATTGAGAGCTCGCTCTGCTTCTTCACGGCGTAGCAATCCGTTATTGACAAATATGCAGGTCAGTTGGTTGCCGATAGCTTGGTGAATAAGCGTAGCTGTCACTGCTGAGTCAACGCCTCCAGAGAGCGCACAGATGACCTTGCCATCCTTCACCTGTTCCTTAATTGTGTTTGTGCTTTCATTGATAAAGTTGCTTGGTGTCCAGGTGCCGTGACAACCGCATACTTGGTAGAGGAAGTTTTGAATTATGGTTTTCCCCTGCGGGGTATGTACCACTTCGGGGTGGAATTGAAGCCCAAAGATGCCTTTGTCGTTGCCTATGACGGCAGCAGGGGAATTTTCGGTGTGAGCCAGGGATTTGAAGCCAGGGGGCATGTCTATCACCTGGTCACCGTGGCTCATCCATACTGGCAATGAAGGAGGTAAGCCGGCGAAGAGTGGCGAGTCTTTATCGCTTACGTGTAATATGGCCTGACCGTACTCGTGCTTGGTTGCTGGAGCTACTTGGCCACCTAGCTGGTGGGCGATAGCTTGCATGCCGTAGCAGATGCCCAGGATAGGTAAGCGACTGTGATAAAGTTGGGCCAGAGCCAGAGGTGCTCCTTGCTGATAGACGCTGGCTGGTCCTCCTGACAGGATAAAACCTCTGGGTTGGAGGGAAGCTATGTTTTCCCAGGGTTCGTCAAAGGGGATTAGCTCACAGTAGACGTGACACTCACGGACTCGCCGGGCAATCAAGTGGCTATACTGGGAGCCAAAATCAATAACAGCTATGGCCTCCCGTGCTCCAGGCGATATCGTTTCAACTTTAGATGTAAGTTGCTCACCATGAAGTTCCTTGGCGATTTCCAGGTAGGTTGAGACTTCAATATCATCACTGGTAGCTACACGATGGCTTTTTGTTTTTTTATCCATCTCCTTGATTTAAGTAAAGTATATCATAGCCTGACGTGGCATACTACGGCGTCAGTGCGCCCCTTATGGTCATTGACAAAAGATATTTACACTACATACTCTTGGTAGAGATTCTCCGCGGAGTTTACCCTGAGCAGTGTGAGATTCTTCGCTACGCTCAGAATGACAAAGAAGGGCTCAGAAATGACAAGGAAAGGCTCAGAATGACAAGGAAGGGCTCAGAATGACAATTGTAGCAATGTCAACCTGAGCGAAAGCGAAGGGTCTCATGGTTTCGTTTGTGCACTCAATACATATTGTTAAGTTAAATGGTCAATAGCTATCGGGGCGCTTTTCTATGGCTAGGCTATCCCCCCGCAAGGTGGAGGAGGCACTACATTGGTAAACTATCTCTCATTACCTTGTGCAGCTAGGCATAGTCATTGTAAAGTTGTAAAATATGTATTACAGCATGGGGGTTAATCGATGAAGGGCAACAAACGTTCGATATGGCTCTGCAAAGGCGGTTTAGCCTTATTTCTGGCTGTTTGCCTTTTTGCTTTGGTGATTTACTTGGGCGACGCTTATAACGGAAAAACTAGCTTATCGAGCCTCGACTTTGAATCTATGGATGCTATCGAACAGCAAGCCTGGCAGTTGGCTAGAGAAGTGGTTGGAGCTAGCAGGAATGCACAGGAACAGTTTGTTACCGAGTTGCTTGCTCTCTATGACAATGTTAAGGACAGTGAGCTTGTTATTTTCTGCAACTCAGGCGGTTGGGGTAAAGAGCCGTTATCTTCTGATTACCAAGGTCAAAGCTGGCTGAAGGGGATAACAGCTGAGCTAACGCAACTGGGTTATAAGTATTACGTAATAGAGAATATTCGTACTGGCAGCGGTTTGTTGGAGGCCCTTTTTGAATTCAAAGAGCAGCTAACGCATTTTCCTTCGAAGGCACAGGAATTAGCTGCTAAGATTGATTTTCTGACTCGACATGTCACTGGCCTAAAAGTGATAGTTACAGGTCAAAGTAATGGTGCTGCCTTCACCGGTGAGGTGGGCAAACGTCTGGAAAATAACCAGGGAGTGTATTCTATCCAGGTGGGCATTCCTTTCTGGCATCGAGTATGTGCAGTCAGTCATTCGTTAGTGATAGCTGATAATGGGATTGGGGCTGATGTTCTCACTCAGAAAGATGTGCTGACGTTATTTAAAGCTAATTGGGCGAAGTTGTTTATAATAAACCATGTCCCTTCTTTTACACCTGTTGATTGGTTTATAACCAGGGTTGTTTTTATCTTCGTATCGTACAATTTTGGTTTGGGATTGGACGCACCGGGGCATGAATATATGTGGGAGTATCCTGGTGTTGGGCCAGTAATTGAGGCATTCTTGGTCGAGAATTTTGGCGTGCAGTAATCTCCTGTAGCGCAAGATAAGTACAAAAGTGATTAATCTGTCAAGACAAATAAGCTTACAGGTTGATAGAGCTATAGAAATCCTCAAATCCGGTGGTGTTGTGGTCTATCCTACAGATACGGTCTACGGGCTGGGTTGTAATGCTCTTAATAGTGAGTCTGTGGAGAGGATTTATAGAGTGAAGCAACGACCGAGCCACCAGCCTTTGCCAGTTCTTCTGGCTGATGTACCCCAACTAGATGTTGTAGCTCAATCAGTTCCTGAGATTGCTCGGTTTTTGATGAGTCGCTTTTGGCCTGGTGGTCTGACCCTGGTTTTGCCCAAAACAGCTTCACTTCCTGATATTGTCACTGCTGGCAGTGGTAAGGTGGCAGTGCGAATTCCCAGCCATGTTGTGCCTTTGACTATCATTCGTGGGTTGGCTGCACCCATTATTGGCACCAGTGCCAACATCAGCGATAGGCCTAGTCCGGTTGCACCTGAAGAGGTAGAGCAGCAACTGGGTGACCAGGTTGATTTAATTATTGACGCTGGCAGATGTCCTGGTGGGATAGAGTCCACCGTTGTTGATGTTACTTTGGAGACACCTGTGGTTCTGCGAGCGGGAATTATACCTGAAGGCGAGATTAAAAGGGCATGTCAGGAATATGCTAGAGAGGTGAGCAAATGCGCATAGCTTTGGGGTGTGACCATCGTGGTCTAAAGTTCAAGGAAGCTATCATCAGCCTCCTTACCGAGTTGGGATATGAGCATCAGGATTTTGGCTGTTACAGCAGTGACCCTGTGGACTATCCTGATATTGCTCAGAAGGTAGCTGAGGCAGTAGTCTCAGGGAAGTTTGACCACGGGGTTCTGATTTGCAGCAGTGGCATAGGTATGAGCATTGCTGCCAATAAAGTGAAGGGCATAAGAGCAGCTCTATGTTGCAATACATTCAGTGCGCAACGGGCTCGGCAGCATAATGATGCCAATGTATTATGTTTAGGTGAAGATACGCTCGAGTCGGCTTTAGCCCTTGATATTGTAAAAGTATACCTCTCAGCTACCTTTGAAGGTGGTCGGCATCTGCGGCGATTGGAAAAAGTACACAATCTTGAGACAGGTTCGCTTGACAATAACTAGCTGCTATGTTAGTTTACTTGTCATGGCTTGAGCCCCTGATAGAGCGCTATTTTTAGACTTGAGGAGGCAATGTTTAATATGATGCGTAGCGACCACGTTAAAAAAGGTATTGAGCGAGCACCGCATAGGGCTTTGCTTCGGGCTCTGGGTGTTTGCAGCGAGGACTTTGGCAAGCCTTTCATTGGTGTGGCGAACAGCTTCAATGAGGTGGTGCCCGGCCATATTCATTTGCGTGGTATTGCCGAGGCGGTGAAGGCGGGAATTCGCAGCAAGGGTGGTGTGCCTTTTGAATTCAACACCATTGGTGTCTGCGATGGCATAGCCATGAACCATCCTGGAATGAAGTATAGCCTGCCCAGCCGGGAGCTAATTGCTGACTCTATAGAGATAATGGTCGAGGCACATCAGTTCGATGCACTTGTCTTCATACCCAACTGTGACAAAATCGTGCCTGGCATGCTTATGGCCGCAGTAAGATTGAATATTCCGTCTATCTTTGTCAGCGGTGGGCCGATGCTAGCTGGTCGTATGAATAAGGATGGTAAGAACCAAACGGTTGACCTCATTACTGTCTTCAGCGCCGTGGGTGGTGTTGCTCAAGGGACGATAACTGAAGCTGAGCTTGAACAGATTGAGATAGCAGCCTGTCCTGGATGTGGAAGCTGCTCTGGTATGTATACTGCTAACACGATGAACTGTTTAACCGAGGCGTTGGGAATGGCGTTACCGGGCAATGGCACCATACCGGCTGTAGATTCCAGGAGGATTGTATTAGCTACGGAAGCGGGAAAGCAGGTCATGGCCGTGTTTGAAAAGAAGTTGTTACCGAGGGATATCATTACCAAAGATTCTATTGCTAATGCCTTTGCTGTGGACATGGCGCTTGGCGGCAGTACCAACTCTGTTCTACATCTTATGGCTGTGGCTCATGAAGCAGGAATTGATTTTCCGCTATCGCTGGTTAATGTGATAAGCCAGCGCGTTCCACATATTTGTAAAATGAGTCCAGCTAGCGAGGTACATATAGAGGACCTTGACCTGGCAGGTGGCATTTCTGCGGTCATACATGAGATAGCGAACTCCCTAAACGGAAAGTGTAGGACTGTCTCATTGCTACCCTTATCAGATATTATAAAGACGGGTGAAGTTAGAAACCGTGAGGTCATCAGGTCGGTGGTTGAGCCGTATTATAAGACTGGTGGCCTGGCAATACTCTTCGGAAATCTGGCGCCAGAGGGGGCTGTGGTGAAAAGTGGGGCGGTAGCTCCTGAGATGATGGTGCATGAAGGGCTGGCCAGAGTCTTTGAGAATGAGGAAGAGGCAACTAAAGGGATAATGAGAGGTGAAGTTAAGAAGGGCGATGTCATAGTTATTCGCTATGAGGGGCCTAAAGGTGGTCCAGGGATGAGGGAGATGTTGACGCCGACATCTCTTTTGAGCGGTATGGGGCTGGATAAAGATGTAGCCCTGATAACAGATGGCAGATTTTCCGGCGGTACCAAGGGAGCTGCTATAGGGCATGTAGCGCCTGAGGCAGCCAACCGTGGACCTATAGCCGCAGTAAAGAATGGCGATAGCATAAGCATAAATATTCCGGCGTGTAAACTAGAATTGAAGGTGAGTGATGCAGAGATAAAGAGGCGGCTGTCAGAGCTGCCTGAGTATAAGTCCAGCATAAAGGCGGGTTATCTGAGTAGGTATATTGAGAAAGTTGGCTCAGCCAGTACTGGAGCAGTGTTTGTTAAGTAGGTGATGTTATGAAGAAGACAGGCGCCCAGATTTTATGCGAAGGTTTGGTCAAGGAAGGAGTAGAGGTCATTTTTGGCTTCCCCGGTGGGGCTGTATTGCCATTGTATGATACCTTTCCGCAGTATCCACAACTCAGACATATTCTGGTCCGTCATGAGCAAGGCGCAGCTCATGCTGCTGATGGCTATGCTCGAGCTACTGGGAAGGCAGGAGTTTGCCTGGCCACTTCAGGGCCGGGAGCTACTAACCTGGTAACCGGCATTGCTAACGCCTGCCTCGATTCCTCTCCTGTGGTCGCTATTACTGGCCAGGTAGCTAGGCCGTTCATCGGGAAGGATGCTTTCCAGGAGATAGATATCACTGGTATTACTCTTCCTATTACTAAGCATAACTACCTTGTCCTTGATGCTAAAGATTTAGCTAGGGTGGTTAAAGAAGCTTTCTTTATCGCTCAGACTGGCAGGCCAGGTCCGGTGCTTATTGACATACCACGCGATGTCCTTCAGCAAGAGGCAGAATTTGTCTATCCAGACAGCGTTGATTTACCTGGCTATAAGCCGAAGCTTTTTGGACATCCGGCTCAGATTAAGAAAGTGGCTGAGACGATAAACGGAGCTGAGCGCCCCATCATTATTGCTGGCAGGGGGGTAATAATCTCAAAGGCTTTTGCCGAGCTCAGGGAGCTGGCTGAAAAGGCACAGATACCGGTGATTACCACTTTCTTGGGCATTGGCTGTTTTCCGGAGACTCATGTATTGAGCTTTGGCTGGCTTGGGATGCACGGCATGGCTTATGCTAACAAGGCTGTGCATAACGCTGATGTCATCGCAGCTATTGGAATGAGATTTGATGACCGGGCTACTGGAGTGGTAAGTGCTTTTGCACCACAAGCAAAGGTTATTCATATAGATATTGACCCTGCTGAGATAGGCAAGAATGTTCGTGTAGACGTGCCTGTAGTTGGCGATGTTAAGAATGTCCTTGAGGCGCTGAATCAGCAAGTCGTTCCATGTGAACACATGGACTGGTTTAATCAACTTGACCAATGGCGGCAGGAGCACCCAGCACTGGTAATCAGGGAAAGTGAGGCTGTTTTACCTCAGTATGTTATCCGCCAGATTTACGAAGTTACCAAGGGTAATGCTACTATAGTTACTGGTGTTGGACAACATCAGATGTGGGCAGGTCAGTTTTTCTTTTATGATAAGCCAAATAGCTTAATCTCTTCGGGTGGCTTGGGCACTATGGGCTTTGAGCTCCCTGGTGCTATCGGTGCCAAGGTCGGTCGTCTTGATGAAACGGTTTGGTGCATAGCCGGTGATGGTGGTTTCCAGATGACTATACAGGAATTAGCTACAGTGGTCCAAGAAAATGTCGCTATCAAGATAGCCATTATCAATAACGGTTACTTAGGTATGGTAAGGCAGTGGCAGCAGTTATTCTACGGGCGCCGCTATGTGGGTACCCCCCTTTCTGGGCCGGATTTCGTCAAGATTGCTGAGGCTTACGGTATCCCTGCGTTGAGAGTAAGGGATAAAATAGAGGTGATTTCGGCTATAGAGAAGGCGATGGAACAAGAAGGTCCGTTCTTGATTGATTTTATTGTCGAGCCGGAGGAGAACGTATTCCCCATAGTGCCACCGGGAGCAGCTCTGGTTCAAGCGATGGAAATGCCAAAACCGGAGAAGGTGACTCCTTCAGGTTAACAAGTCTGGATTTAAAGAGAGGAGGATAGGTAGTTGGCTGTAACGAAGCATACTTTGGTCGCTTTGGTGGAAGATAGGCCGGGAGTGCTTAATCGTGTGTCTAGCCTTTTCCGTCGGCGTAACTTCAATATCGATAGCATCGCTGTTGGGCATACTGAGCAACCCAATTTGTCCCGAATGATTATTGTGGTGGAAGGTGATGATGCCAAAGTGGAGCAGGTCAGGAAACAGCTAGACAAGGTCATTGATGTGGTCAAGATAGTTGACATAACTCATGACGAATCAGTAGCTCGAGAACTGGCCTTGATTAAAGTAAAAGCCACTGCTTCTACAAGAAGCGAAATAATCCAGATTGTGGATATCTTTAGGGCTAATATAGTGGACGTTTCTGCAGATTCGCTGATAGTCGAGGTTACCGGGGATGGAGACAAGGTCACTTCTTTGCTCGACCTTCTTCGTGGCTTTGGAATCAGAGAGATAGCCAGAACGGGCAGTATTGCCTTGACTCGGGGTGCAGTTGGCCCATTGCAGGTGGAGGATGTGAAAGCACCAAAAGCAACTCCGAAGCCACCAACACGCGAAGCTGAGACCCCACCGGACTGGTGATAACGTAGGAATACTTAAGCCCTACAGGCGGATAAAATCATAAGGAGGGTATTGTGGCTAAGATTTATTACGAGAAAGATGCTAAGCTGGATTTACTTAAGGGCAAGACAATTGGCATTATCGGTTTTGGCAGCCAGGGGCATGCCCATGCCCAGAATTTGAGGGATAGCGGCTGTAAGGTAAGTGTTGCTGAGGCTAAAGGCACCGAGGGCTGGAAGAATGCTGAAAAGGCCGGTTTTAAGGTGGCTGATGCTGCTAAAGTGGCCAAGGAAGCAGATATCATCATCATGCTTGTCCCGGATGTCCTACAACCGAGGGTTTACCGTGAGTTTATAGAAAAGGAACTGTCAAAGGGCAAAATGCTGATGTTTGCTCATGGATTTAATATCCACTTCGGTCAGATTGTGCCGCCTAAGGATGTAGATGTAACTATGATTGCTCCCAAGTGCCCAGGTCATATGCTGCGGCGACTTTATACTGAGGGTTCCGGAGCACCAGCTCTCGTGGCTGTCCATCAGGATGCTACGGGCAAGGCGAGAAATATTGCCTTGGCCTATGCTCGGGGCATCGGCTGTGCAAAAGCCGGGGTCCTAGAGACCACTTTTGCTGAAGAGACTGAGACTGACCTCTTTGGCGAGCAGACGGTGCTCTGTGGTGGGGTTACTTCTCTGGTCAAGGCCGGGTTTGAGGTACTGGTGGAAGCTGGCTATCAGCCGGAAATCGCTTATTTTGAGTGTTTTCACGAGCTCAAACTCATCGTTGACCTCCTGTATCAAGGGGGCATGAGCTATATGCGTTACTCGGTTAGCGATACTGCTGAGTACGGTGATTATACTCGAGGGCCACGGGTCATTGACGACCTGGTTAAGGATGAGATGAGGCAAATTCTCGCCGAAGTCCAGAGTGGCAGCTTTGCTAGGGAATGGATTTTGGAAAATCAGGCAAATCG
>VGNY01000062.1 GCA_016865895.1 Chloroflexota bacterium
AATTCCCAGCAGCCCGGTCAACTTCTTGACCAGCCCGAGGCAGACCATGGGATTGGTCTCGACCCGGACATAGAAAGGGGCATGTCCCCATAAGCTGATGGCCTCGATTTTTCTCTGAGCGCTGCAGGTCAGCAATAAGCCGTGCATACTGCTTGGCCCCTGGTAGTCTATGGGTGCAATATTATATTTTTCCAGTACATCAATGAGGCCAGGTTTGTTTACTATTCCAGATATCATTGGCTCCTTGGTATGAGGGACTCTGTCATAAAGCCCTCCCAAGGTATATATCCTGCTGATATTCAGTTGCATGGCCAAATCCAGGATTAAGTCAACGAATTTCTGCCAATGCAGATGTGGCTCGATACCGTGAAGCAGAACCAGGTCATGCTCTGTTGTTTTATTTTGCCAATAAAAGAAGCTGTTTCGGGGCAGCTTTAGCGAGGTTATCACGCCCCTGTCAACGGTTACTGCTGGACGCAAATTAGAGAAATCGTAAAATTCCTCGACTGGTATCTCAGCCAATCTCCTTGCATCTAGCTTTCTGATTAGATAGGCAACAGTTCCGGTGGCAACTTGGCCGGCATCAGCCCAGCCGGCAAAAGCAGCCACCAAATCAGGGTGGCGGAGTTCAGGCTGTTCATAAAAGATTAATTGACTGATTCCCATCTTAGTCCCACCTACTAGAAACGACCAGAGCTTGCTCCTCTTCCAGTCTAGCACAACTGAGGGTCACTGAAAAATGTAGCCGGAATTTTTCCTTTGTGATACTAGGCATTGACACATATGCTATACTGATTTGATTATGAGTGGTGGCGAGTACTGACGCAGAATTCTGACTACGAGGGGAAGAATTATGGCACGTATGAGAGTGATTGTAAACCCGGCTGCTGGCGCCTGGAAAACTGCCAAGAAATGGCCCGAAATTATGGGCCTGCTGAAAAGCATCGGCCTAGATTTTGAACATGATGTGACAGAGGCCCCGGGTCATGGCATAGAGCTGACCAAATCAGCAGCTAAGAAAGGTTATGAGCTGATTGTAGCTGTGGGTGGTGATGGCACCATAAATGAGCTGGTAAATGGCCTCTATGATGTTGACGCACTTGGTAATGTAACGCTAGGCATAATAAACACAGGAACGGGTGCCGATTATATCCGTACCCTCGGCATACCCCGTCGTTACAAAGAGGCCTGTCAAAGTCTGGCAAGTCCCAAAGGGAAAGTCGTAGTAGATTTAGGTGTCGTTGAATGTATGAGCAAGGGACGGAAGGAGAAGCGGCTGTTTGTAAACTTTGCTGGGTTGGGTTTTGATGCCGAGGTTGTCAGGGCTACCACCGAGCAATTCAAGACCATGGGTGCATTGCCTTCTTACCTCATGGGATTACTCTCTACCCTTTTTTCTTATCAAAATAGAGATGTGTCTATCGTAGTGGATGGAGAATTCGGAGAAAGAAGGATTTGCACCGTATTGATGAACCACGGCAAATATGGGGGAGGAGGCATGCTGCCGGCACCCGATGCTGACCCCGGCGATGGCCTGTTTGACGTTGTGATAATAGATGATATAGCTAAGCCTGACCTTATCTGGTCATTACCGAGAATCTACAAAGGTACGCATCTCACCCATCCGAAGGTTACTTTAATGAGGGCACGAGAGGTGGAGATAAAGCCTGCAGTAAAGATGGCTGTTCAAGCTGATGGTGAGCTCTTTGGCGAAGCCCCGGCTAGCTTCAGTGTCTTGCCCGCCGCATTGACTATCCTCATCTAAGTAGCTGCGTGGCTAACGCCCCGCCAAAATAAAAATTCCCAAATACTAAACTCTAAATCTTAAACAATGCCCAAAATTCAAACTCTCCAAATTCGAAACATCTAATGGTTTGATTATTGGTATTTGTGGCTTTGAATTTGTTTAGAGTTTAGGAATTCGAATTTAGGATTTGCGTTAAGCGAACAAAGAGTTCATTGGCTTTAGTCTCACCCAATCCCCAGTGTGTCTCTGAAGTGTCGCAGCTACAATAATTGGAACCCGTCAATCAATTTTTTTATACTGGGAGCGTCTTGAACAAGCTGGTCTAGCGAGACCTCTTCTCCGGTTGTGTTAAAAGCTCTCCTCGTTGTCTGAGAGATTACTACAACGCTAGAGGGCTGCTTAGTGCCGAAGCATGAAATGCTGTTACCGATGCGCTGGCAGTTCAGTGATATCTTTGTCACCGGAATCAGAGTAACTCCGCTGATGGTTACAGCATCCTCAGCTCCTATTTTCCTTTCCATTTCGATAGCACCAGTGTCTTTATAGCTCTAATTGTTGGCAGTGAAAAGGCGAATCCGGCAAGTGGTGCAATGAGCTGGATAGGCTGCATTCTTACCGCTCCGAAGAAGTAGCCTTGAAGGAAAGCATCACCAGCGAAGGAAGGTTCGACTTTTATCGGATAGCGTAGGAATGAGATAAGAAGGTTAACCGGGGCAATAAATGCGAAGAGAAGTCCTGTATCCGCCGGGTTATCAAGTCCTACCTTAATGTTTGCTACGAGTTCTCCAATTTTAAGGCGTTTGAGAACGCCTTTGAGCAGACCAATGATTTGGCTTAGCATACCTTTGGTTCGGAGGACTTCGAAGATGACTCTGACATCTCTCCCCCAGTCTCTAGGTTTCCGCTTATGTTCAGCCGTTGTTCTTTTCTCTTCGGGCTTCTTCTTTTTTCTTACTTCAGTTTTGACCAAGCCGAAGAGCCATACCAGCTTCATGCTGAATCTTGGCCTTCTATCGGTATTGAAATGAAGTGCGAGGTCGAGTGGTACACAGAGGAACAGTGCGATAAGTACAGCTAGGCTAACTAGAGCAACGATAGCCCACAACTATCTTTATCCCTCCTTTTTTCGTTCCCCCCACTTTTCGGTGATTTTCGCTGCGATATCGGGTATGGTCTCGCTCAATTTTTCTATCGCTGCTGCCATACCTCCCTTGATTGGCTCTATCCTGGTGCCATCTTTATCAATGACAATAATGGCAATGGGCTTTACGCCGGCACCACCACCAGTGCCACCGCCGCCACTTTCAGTGGCTTCCTTGGGCTCACCCTTACCTGAGCCACTTCCAGCAGCAAAACCAAATCCAACGCTAAGCAGTGGAATCAGAGTGGTACCTTCGATAGTTATAGGCTCGCCTACTACGGTCTTAGCGTCAAGTACCTTTTCGATTTCTCCCAGTGTCGTCTTAATCAGCTTTTCAACGTCTTCCATCGTTGCCTCCTAAGTCATTCTCGTTATACAAAAAACATTATACCACGGTATAAACATATGCTGTTAAGAGACCGCCGAATAATTCCTCTCCGTTACTCTCACCCTGAAAAATCTGCGATTTTTCATGAAATCCACTTCTCTGTGAACCTTTCACTGAATGCCATTCCGATTCCCCTTTCCACCGAGATTCTTCAGCCGCCCTTCCATAGAAAGGTCCCTTCAAAATGACAAAGGGTGAAGGACTCGCAATAACAGTAGTGCGAGGCTTTGCCACCCTGATGAAACCGGGGAGACAGGAGCCTCGGTAGAGAAAAGCGACCCTAAAGGGTCGCACTACATTGTTTCCTGGTGAAGGCTTGATGTGTTTTGAGGAGTGTCAGCGCTTGACGATGAGTTTTTTGACTGCTTTCTGAAGACCTTCGATGGTTAGCTCATACATGGGGAAGACTTTCCGTATCATCAGGACGGTGGGTTCATTCCAGTAGTTTGTTGATTCAGGGTTTAGCCAGACACAGTGAGTGAAATGGTCAGCGATTTGCTTGAGCCGGGCTATTCCCGGCTTGTAGTTTCGTTCGTAGTAGTAGATGGCACCGTAAACACTGTTCAGCTCTGATGGCGCCATCCAGGCATCTCCTACCAGTATCACCTTATAGTCCGGTTCCATGATACGCAGCAGGTGGTTGGTGCTTATTGAATCACGCCGTTCGATGTCCTTATACACGTAATCATATACGCAGTTATGGAAATAGTAATATTGAAAGTCCTTGAAATGAGTGCTGCGGTGCGCTGCCGAGAAGAGCAGACTACAGAGGTGGGCGAAGGGGTCCATGGAACCCCCCACATCCATGAGGAGAAGCAACTTTACCTTGTTCTTTCGGCTTCGTCTCCAGATTAGCTCAATATCGCCGGCATTTTTGGCAGTGTAGTCGATTGTCTTGTCCAAATCCAGTTCATCTTCAGGACCAGTGCGATTCAGTTGTCTCAGTCCTTTCAAGGCAACTTCAATCTGGCGTATATCAAGGGTCAGGTCATGACGGTAGTTGCGGAATTGCCTTTGTTCGGCAATTTGTATGGCACTTCTGCCACCTCCACCACCACCAAGTCTGAAGCCGGCTGGATGCTGGCCTGAATGTCCGAATGGCGAGATACCTCCTCTACCAATCCAGTAGGCGCCTCTATCATGTTGCTCTATCTGTTCCCGAAGCCTTTTCTCCAGCTCTTCCAGCAGCTCGTCAAGGTCCATGATGTCTAGCAATGCTCTTTCCTCGTCGGTTAAGAGCAGCCTGTTGAAGGGGTCTTTGAGCCAATTCAGGATTTGCTCTGTAATTTCTACGGGCGCTTTTATGCCCTTAAAATATTCCTGAAAGGCAACATCATACTGGTCATAGTAAGCTTCACTCTTTACCAGTATGGCCCGGGCAAGGTAGTAGAAATCATTCAGGCTGGAGATATAACCCTTGGATAAAGCTTCCATGAGGGTCATCCATTCTGTAATTGAGACAGGTACCTTCTTTTCCTTCAGGGTGTAGAAGAAGTTAGTAAACATCTTTGTGCCTGAGCTATGGTCTATTAACGTGGCGTGTCATAGGTGTCTATTGTCTTTGTGGTTTGCCTTTTCTTCATGTAAGTATTCATGAAGTAGGCGTAGTCTGTTTCTTTCTTCAATAAGGTGCCGGCGAAAGGAATCTCAGTAGGTATTTCTTCGTCTGGCGTGCCGCTGGCGATAAGGACACGAATCCAGTCTATTAGCTCGCTTGTTGATGGTTTCTTGCGGAAATCGTCAATTCTCCGCAGTGAGTAGAATGTTGCCAAAGCCTGGCGAAGGAGGTTATCCCGGATGTTGGGGAAGTGGACTCTGACTATTTCCTCCATGAGCTGTGGGTCGGGGAACTCGATGTAGTGGAATATGCAGCGCCTGAGAAAGGCATCAGGTAGCTCCTTTTCAGCGTTGCTGGTTATAATTACTATAGGTCGGTGGTTTGCCTCGATTGTCTCGTTGGTCTCTGGAATATAAAAACTCATCTCGTCCAACTCATTAAGCAGGTCGTTAGGAAATTCTAGGTCGGCTTTATCTACCTCATCAATGAGGAGCACCACCTGCTCTTTGAAAGCGAAAGCCTGTCCCAGCTTGCCCAGCTTTATGTATTGCCTGATATCGGAGATGTCTTTATCCCCGAAGCGGCTGTCATTGAGCCTTTGCACCGTATCATAAACATAAAGTCCTTCTTGGGCTTTGGTAGTTGATTTTATGTTCCAGACAATCAGCTTTTTATTTAAACCTTTGGCGATGCTATGAGCCAGAAGTGTTTTCCCTGTTCCCGGTTCGCCTCTCACCAATAAAGGCCTCCCTAGAGCTACGGTCACATTAACGGCGTTTCTCAGAGGTTCAGAGGTAACGTAATCGTCCGAGCCCTTGAACTTATCAAAACCATCATTAACCATTATTTGATTTGCCTCCATAAATGCTAATACTTGCTATTACGCCGCCGCTAATTGTAGTCGATATTGAGATGTAAAGCAATTAAACCATCCCTTGCCCGAATTAGCTGAACGTGATAATATTCAGCAGTCGGGCAGATTCTAGCCAGCCAATCGCTTATAAAAAGGGGGTGGAGATGAAAAAGGTAACATTTCCTCTGGTAGTCATCCTCACTTTGAGTCTTATCCTCGGTCCTATGGGTTGTGGTAAGCGCCCATCTGCTGTCATCCCGCCGAGCATAGTGGAGTCCATTTCGCCATCAAGCGGAGCCTCCGGGGTATCGGCCGACGCAGCAGTAACCATTCAGTTCAAGTCACCTATCTGGGCTTCGCAAATGACAGTGCCACCCGATGGCGAGCCATTGCAGCTTGACAGCTCTGAGCTGGCTGACCGGTTCCGCATCATTGACTCCGCTACAGGTGAGATTGTCCCTGGCAGGGTAAGCATTCAAGACGGCGTAAAGCTTATCTTTGAGTTGCCCGTCGGTGAAAGCTGGAAGCCCAATAACACCTATTGGATAGAAGGCACTGCTGACGCATCCCTGGAGGAAACTTATGACGAAGGAGCCTGGCAGAACCTTTTCCTTTCTGCGTTTACCACCCAGGACTTGGATGCAGACCAATTCCCGGTACATCATCCCATTGGTGGAAGCCTGGCTCAGCTGCTCAACGACATCGCCTATGATGTCGACACTTCCAGAAGCTTGAGTTTTGATGAGCTGAAAAGTTGGATAGAAACCGCTCAAAGTGAAGCTGATGCAGCTAACTCGCAAGTTCCATCAAAATGTGCCGATATTAGCCTTAAAAGCCGCACGTGGGAGATTAGCTCCTGTGCACTTGGATTTGTAAACAAGTTTCATTTCTGGCCCAATATCATCAATCTGACCGAGGTTTACTACTGGGAAGACAATCATGCGCTGTTCAATGATATTCTAAACCAACTCCTTGAGAGGGAACCAAATAGTACTCAGCTAAAGAGTCAGCTTACTGCCCAGATTACCAGGGGAGACAGGGTCTTCTGTGCCCGAGATTTCATCTCCAGCCTGATGTATGGATTCAAGACTTACTGGGAGGTCCACTATGGACTGCTGATAAATCTCGACAACCCTGACCAAACGGGTGCTCGAAAGCCATATGTCCGGGAGATACTGGTTCACGAATACAGCGCTGAGGGTCTCCCCCTGCTTCACGACTCCCACACCGAGAAATTAGCCGCCATCTTCGCCGCTTCAGCCACTACTCCCCTAGGCAAGGCTTGGGACCTCTGCCTGCGCGGCAACCTCAAGAATACCAAGTACAACACCATCGTTGTTGACAAGCTGGCTGAGGCACCCGATGTCGAGTTCTATATCGAACGGGTTGAGCTAACCTGCGGTTGTGACATCTTCAGCGATTTAGATACCTCCGTTCCAAGTGTGACCTGGAAGCCCAAGAAGCCGGGGGAACCAATCCCAGTTCCCTTCGAGCCTCAGCCCCTCCCCAAGAAGCAGCTGCCCAAGAATCCACACGCGCCACCCAATCCGAAACCGGGACCGGGCGGTTCTCCTGTGGACCCTGACCCTTTCCCACCACCGTTTGACCCCGTTCCTCTCCCTAAATCCCCCGAGGAGGAGCCCGAAAAAGAGGGTGATTTTGAGGAAGAATTAGAACCAAGGGAGGATACCGGCCGGAGCACGGACTGCGTGTGTCCGAACTTAGATTGCAAGGACAGCCAACTCGTGGAATCCAAGTTGAAGGACGTTGAATCCGAGCTTAAGACAACCGAGAAAAATTGGAGACAGGACATAGAGACCTGGAAGAACAAAGTTTACTTCGAGTCGAAAGAAGGCAGGGAGGGCATTATATTTAACGACCCGTGCCTTCAGAGGCTTTTTGAGGAATATCTGAAAAAAGCCCAGGAACTGCTAGACCAGACCAAGGCCAAGCTAGATGCCCCCTATTCCCCATATAAAGGGATAAGAACCGAAAAGGATATTAAAGACCCGGTCATGCGGGCAATGGCTGAGCGTAAGGATTGGTGGGGCACGATACTCGGGAACGATCCAGGACCATGGAGAGAAGTTTCATGTGGTTGTCTGGCGATGTTAGGTGCGCCAGGGGGATTTGTTGTCATTTACCGAGAGGAGCAAGCAAAGTTCCAGAAGTTACTGCGCGATGAGCTACTAAGAGAGAGGGAGAGGGAAGAAGCCCTAAAGATACTGGAGGATTCGAAAGCAGGAGAAAAAGAGAAGGAAGAAGCCCGGAGGATACGCAGCACACTGCTGAGAGAAGCGAAAACTTGGGACCAGGCTGTAGATGGTGCGGTCAATGCTATGGGAGCAGATGAATTCAAGAAATTTGAGAAAGAATATGAAGAATGGGAGAAAAAATGTAAGGAACTGAAGGAACAGGGGAAGAAGTGTGAGGAAGAGCCTTTTTTAGCCGAGCGGGCACAGAAACTATGGACTATGATCTGGCAGCAATACGCAAGATGCCTTAGGGGACTCTATGAGAAGAAGCTTAAACTACTAATAGCACAAGAGTACTTCGGCGTTAACCTTGCTGACTTCCCCGAGGACGCTACCTGTGAGCAGGCAGAGAAGTGGCTTAACCAGAAACTTGATAACAAACAGCAGGAGCAGTTGAAGCGGATGATCAGCGTCATGTTTAACAGTGAGGGGGAGCTTAAACAGGAGGGGGAGAAGGATGAAAAGGTTGAATATGCCCGCATTAAGAAGGCGCTGGAAGACTACCGAAAAAAATCAGAGGACGAACAAGCCTTGAAATTGAACGAACTCAATCAACTTGGGCAGCTAACCAAGAAGTTCAAGGAAGACGCCAAAAAATGCTGCGAGCCTAAGCATTGGGAAGAATACTTCAGAATTGTTAACAAGAAAATTGTTCTCGAGGAGTATCTGGAGTGGTGCGAGAACCCTAGCTGCCGGGTTAAATGGTCGCCTGCGGTGCCTCAGCCTCCCCATTCCCTCCTCCTGCTAATGGGTAACGTGGAACGCTATTGTTTAGTATTGTGCCAGCTCAAGAAAGACTCAGAATTCGATGCCTGCAAGAATTTCCTGTCCTATGTTGATTATGTTATTTGCCTTCTGTGCGATGAAAGATATGGATACAAGTGTGACAAGCTCAAAGAACCCTGCAATCCGGAATGTGAAGTTTGCCCTGAAGAAACACCAACACAAACGCCGACACCACCAGCGGTGACGCCGGGTGTTACTCCGCCATCCACGTTTACTCCGCCTACAGTAACTCCTACACTACCTCCAGTGACACCTCCCCCCACCGAGGTAACTCCTCCACCGACGGAAACCCTGCCCCCAACCAGAGAAGTCCTCAGGGCTGAAGCCAGTGCTAATGCCAAGAGCCTCAGGGACGAAAAAGGCTGCAGCAGCACCCTCACCATATCTTACAGTGCCCAGGACCTCACTGGAGGCAGCTACCCGGTTGTGAAAGTGGTGCTGACGGTAAACGGCCAGGTGTGGCATGATTCAGGAACCATATCCATGGTGAACTATCAGAATTCCGTCTCAAGGCAAGTTGGCTGTGGACAGACCTTCAACATCCAGGTCACGGCCACAAACAAGAGCGGCCAGATGGTCATCGTCCCAGGTTCAATTACTACACCCGTCCCCTAGCTTGACACTTGGGATGTAAGAAATACAGAGGGGGGTCAACAGCCCCCCTCTACTCTTTAAGTAAGCCCAAGGATAAGAGATTGTTTATTAGTGTAGTGCGTCCCGCTTTGCGGGATAGCCTCGCTTGAGAAAGGCGACCCTGAAGGGTCGCACTACATTAGGGAATAAATCGTTTATAAACGGCCTCATAATAAGCAGCTTCAATCCAAGTAGTTTATCTCAGAGGGTGGCCTCTTCCGAACTTGGAACTCTATGTTGGCCTCGTTGAACAGCTTTATGAAGGCATCATCAGCGTATTTGCCGAAGGTGACAAACCGCTTTATCTTGGCGTTTGCCAGCATTTTGGCACAGAGTATACATGGCGTATGGGTGACATATACCGTGGCGCCTTCCAGACTTACTCCATGGAGTGATGCCTGTATAATTACATTCTGCTCAGCATGAATGCCACGGCATATCTCGTGCCTCGTTCCCGACGGTATGTTCATCTCATCTCTGAGACAACCGAGTTCGAGACAATCCTTAAGCCCGGCGGCAGCGCCGTTGTAGCCCGTGGCTAAGATGTGCTTATCCTTCACTGCCACAGCCCCGACATGATGCCGTCGGCATGTTGAGCGCTCCGCCACCACGGAAGCTATCTTAAGGAAGTATTCATCAATATCCGGCCTGGTTACCTTTTTCATTTCAGTACGGAAAGCACATTTTCAGTTTCTCGTTTCAGGTCTTCTAAAGAGGTCTCGTTTATGATGGTGAAGTCAGCCATGGCAATGGGCCCACCTTTATTTGTGTTTTCCAGCTCGGCAACATCTCGACTGGCAGCCTCCTCCACACTCAAAGGTCGAATCCGCCTTCTCCCCAGCCTCTGATACCTCGTTTTAGGCGACGCCCAGACAGCAACAACGTGAAAACTGTCGCCATAGCGGTTTTTAAGTAGTGTATACTCTTCCCATGAGTAGAGGCCATCAATGACGACGTTTGACGATTTCAGGGAGTCGTCAATCCTGGGCAGGTTCAACTTGGCGTAGGCTGCCATACCATGCTCTCTTCTCAGTTGTTGCCTGACACAGCGTTCGTTTTCTTCGTTTAGCTCCAGACCCCTCCTCTTAATTTCCTCGTCGGTAATATTGCCAAATCTTATCCTCTTAAATCTATTTCTCTCAAACACTCTGGCCACCTCGGACTTGCCCGAGCCCGCCATACCGACAATTGACACTACTTTCATCTTTATCCAGTCTATAAGCTGAATTTCTCCACATTATATGGAAAAATACCTGGGGTTAGCAAAGAGGTGATGACTTTTGAAGCCCTGTCCCACCAATGCTATAATTGATTTTAAAGCCTCATGAACATCTGCGAGCGAGCCAATCTCTGCCGAAAACTGACCACCAACAATAGAGGAGGATACAAGATGAAAACAAATCTGGCCACCCTGCTTGCTCTGGCAACGCTTTTCACGCTGGGATTGATTGCCAATCTGAGCTGCGGTACCACTGGCGCCGATGTGTACCTGGAAGGTGTAACCATCGGCTCGGTATCAATCGAGGGTAAACCGGTTACCGGGCTACCGTCGCAAAAGGTGAACCTTCTGCTCAATGTCAATGCCAACAAAATAACTATAAGCGCCGCTGACGGGAAAACCACCATTAAACTGAGCCCCTCAGGTGCTACTATTGTCAGTGGCCCAGAGGGCATTACCTTTACCGGCGTCAAGTCAGAACAGGTTGAAATTAAATGGCAGTCCACAGAAACAACCAAATAGTCACGAAATGGATGTTCTAGCCGACCTCAATCCAGAGCAGCGACAAGCTGTGGAAACCATAGAGGGGCCATTGCTCATCGTTGCTGGTCCGGGCAGTGGCAAGACTCGGGTCATCACCCACCGTGTCGCTTACCTTATCAAAGTCTGCGGCATAAATCCTCACCGCATAATGGCAGTTACCTTCACCAATAAAGCTGCCCGAGAGATGGCAGAGAGACTGGAGAAACTGCTGGGACAGACAGCCGAGGCCTTAACTTTGGGCACCTTCCACGCCATCTGTGCCCGCATTCTGCGCCAGGAAGGCAAAGCCATCGGAATTGACTCCAGATTTGTTATCTACGACGAGGAAGACCAGCTAAGCCTGATAAAGCAGAGCCTCCAGGAACTCGACCTCGACCCTAAGCAATACACCCCCAGAGCTATTCAATCAGCTATTAAGTTCGCCAAGAGTCGACTGCTCACTCCTACAGATTATGCCCAGCAGACCCGCAGCTATTTCGAGGAGATAGTCCACCGTGTCTATGAGCGATACCAGTATTCCCTCACTCAAAGCCAGGGGGTTGATTTCGATGACCTGCTGATGAAGACCGTCCAGCTTTTCGACAACCACCCCAATGTTTTGTCCAAATACCAATCGCGCTATCTACATATACTGGTTGATGAGTTTCAAGACACCAATCTCACACAATACAGGCTGATAAAACAGCTTGCCGGAAAATACCGCAATGTCTGCGTTGTCGGTGACCCTGACCAGTCCATTTATTCCTGGAGATTTGCCGATTTGCGCAATATACTCAGCTTCGAGAAAGATTACCCGGATGCTAAGGTGGCTTTGCTGGAACAGAACTATCGCTCCACCACTACCATACTGGATGTGGCTTCCAGCATTATCTCAGTCAACTCACGGCGTAAGCCGAAACGCCTGTGGACAGAGAACGAGATTGGCGTCCCGATAGCCATCATTGAGACTTACAGCGAAGATGAGGAGGCTCAGTTTGTCATCAGCGAAATAGAAAGGTTGGTCAGCGAAAATCTGGCCTTGCCCGGCGGCTGTGCCATAATGTACCGGGTCAATGCTCAGTCCCGAGCCTTGGAGGAGGCTTTCATGCGCTATGGCGTGCCTTATAAGCTTATCGGCGGCACCCGCTTCTACCAGAGACGAGAGATTAAGGATATCATTGCTTACCTGAGATTGATTCACAACCCTTCCGACAATATCAGCCTCACCCGCATAATAAACGTCCCCGGCAGAGGCATTGGCCAGCGCACCCTAGCCGAACTATCAGCCTGGGCAAAAAGTCAGGATATGCCTTTGTATGAAGCGCTGAGGCTGGTGGCTAAGAAAAAGGGGCCAGCTCTAACGCCGCGGGCCAACTATGCCTTAACCAGTTTCCTTAACCTGATTAACGAGTTTATCGAAAAGAGTCAGCAGCTGAGCCTTACAGGTTTACTGGATGCGGTGCTGGAAGGGACAGGCTACAAAGAACATATCCTTAACGAAGAAGATGGCGAAGAGCGCTGGGAAAACATACAGGAGCTATACACCGTAGCCAGAGACTACAACGAGCTTAGCCCCGCAGAGGCACTGACTACCTTTCTGGAGAAAGTAAGCCTGGTATCGGATATAGATGAGCTTGATGAAAAGGGCGATGCTACCACCCTAATCACCTTGCACCAAGCCAAGGGACTGGAATTCCCGGTGGTTTTCATCGTCGGTATGGAGGAGGGACTGTTGCCACATCGGAGGTCGCTGGACGACCCTGATGAACTGGAGGAGGAACGCCGCCTGTGCTACGTGGGGGTGACCCGGGCAAAGCAGCGAGTCTATCTGTTGCACACTTACCGTCGCAGCTTATTTGGCCTTAGTGGGTCAACCAAACGCTCCCGCTTTCTTGAAGACATTCCACCACATCTGATAACTCGCAAAGGCTTGTGGGAAGAAGAGAAAGAAGAGGAGTTCACCCCGGTAACTGCCCTTTATTCTAAACCTGCACCCAAGCCGTTCAGCACTCTAAGGCTTGAAATCGGTGACCATGTCCATCACAAGGTGTTCGGCGACGGCGTGGTCATATACTGCTCCCCAAACAAAGATGACCAGGAGGTAACCGTCGCCTTCGAAGCAGCCGGAGTAAAGAGGTTACTCCTCAGCCTGGCACCTTTGGAAAAAGTTGAGAAAAATTGAGATTTTATGTCTTAAAACCATTGACAATATACACGAAACCGTGTAAAATAACAATAAGCGTAGTATGGCTCAAATAACAGAAATAAAAAATCAGCAAAAACTCCAAGGCCTTGCTTTGCAGTTGGACAAGATCATCCATGGAGATTGCTTAGATGTTATTAAGATCTTACCCAACGAGAGTATTGACTTAATCGTTACCTCTCCACCCTACGCAGATAACCGAAAAAAAAGCTACAAAGGTATCCCTACTAATAAATATGTGCAATGGTTCTTACCCATATCTTATGAGTTGGAACGCGTCCTTAAGTCTGAAGGCTCCTTTGTACTAAATATCAAAGAGCGAACCGCCGATGGCGAACGGCAAACTTATGTATTAGAGCTGATCCTCGAGATGAGGAGACAAGGCTGGCTTTGGACTGAAGAGTACATATGGCATAAGAAAAACTGTTACCCAGGTAAATGGCCCAACAGATTCAGAGACGCTTGGGAAAGATGCCTACACTTCACCAAACAAAAGAGATTCAAAATGTTCCAGCAAGCGGTGATGGTGCCTATGGGTAGTTGGGCAGAAAAGCGGCTAACAAAACTGAGTGACACCGACCGTATTCGTGACGAGTCTCGTTCGCTCAGCGGCTTCGGCAAGAACGTGTCCAACTGGCTCGGTAAGAAATATGTTTATCCAACAAATGTTTTACATCTTGCCACAGAGTGCTCCAACCGCAATCATAGTGCAGCGTTTCCCATATCTTTACCATCCTGGTTCATCAAATTATTCACCGAGCCAGGAGACATAGTATTGGACCCCTTCATCGGTTCTGGGACAACAGCACTCGCTTGCATTGAACTCGACCGACATTATATCGGCATTGAATTGATGGAGGACTATTATAAGCTGGCACTTGAAGCTGTTGATAGTCATCGCCGACTTGTGGCAGCAGTAAGGAGAAGTAATGGTAAACACAGACGAACTCCAGAGTCTGATAAGCAAATGTCTCCAAGACTTCTATGAGCGGCGTGTACGTAAGTTGGAGCAACTCAGACTGAAAGGTATTCTGCGGAGAAAGAATCCTTACCTCTTCAAAGCGCTCGGAACGCAAAAGGCTTCCGAAATTGTCGAACAAATATTAACTGCTTATATCGGTGCTTCAGACGAAACAATATTCGGCGAAGCTTTTTTTGAGCCGCTTGCCAGGATTGCCTCAGGTGCCAAGGTTTCAGATGCTGAAGGAGTTGATTTTGTAATTGAAACTACGGACAGACAAATTGCCGTAGCACTGAAATCGGGACCTAATATCTATAACGCTAGTCAGAAAAAACGACAGACTCAAGAATTCCTAGCTTTACGAAGTCGCCTTTACAAGCTCCACAAGCAGTTTGACCCCATGTTAGGAGCCGGTTATGGGCGAGCTAGGTCAGAGCCCACTAAAGAT
>VGNY01000063.1 GCA_016865895.1 Chloroflexota bacterium
ACGGTGATTATACTCGAGGGCCACGGGTCATTGACGACCTGGTTAAGGATGAGATGAGGCAAATTCTCGCCGAAGTCCAGAGTGGCAGCTTTGCTAGGGAATGGATTTTGGAAAATCAGGCAAATCGCCCCGTCTACAACGCCCTGAAACGAAAAGAAGCTGAACACGAGATTGAGATTGTGGGCAAGAAGCTTAGAAGCATGATGCCGTGGCTTAAAGCGTAAGAAGATGAAGCAGGCTAGTGGATACAACGATAGACACGGTAAAGCAGTGAGAGCATTGCGCGAAAAGTATCCAGATTGGGAATTGTTGATGAATTCACCACGTTGCCTGAAATGCGGGAAGCCAAATTGGTGTTGGCTTCACAAATATGCGTATGAGAAATGGTGGGTAAATTATTGGATTGCATTTCATTAGGGAAGTGATTAAATGGATAAGGTTATTATCTTTGATACCACGCTGCGCGATGGCGAGCAGGCGGCTGGAGCTAGTTTAAGTGCCCCGGATAAGCTTGAGATTGCTAAGCAACTGGAGAAGCTCGGTGTTGATGTCATTGAAGCTGGATTCCCTATGAGCTCTCCGGGAGATTTTGAAGCGGTTCAGCTTATCGCAAGAGAAATCAAGAGCTCAACTGTCTGTGCCTTAGCCCATGCTAATGCTGAGGCTGTGGATAATGCATGGGAGGCAATAAAGAGGGCAAAGCACCCTCGGATTCATATTTTTCTTTCGGCTTCCGATATACATCTTTTCTATCAACTTAAGAAGAGCCGTGAGGAGATTCTGGAAATTTCTCGAGATATGGTAGCTCGGGCTAAAGGATATACAAAAGACGTGGAGTTCTCACCGATGGATGCCAGCCGCACCGAGCCAGCATATATTTACCGGATATTAGAAGCGGTTATCGAAGCTGGGGCGACAACAGTGAATATTCCAGACACAGTCGGCTATGCCATTCCTCAGGAGTATGGCGACTTAATTGAAGGTATTTTTAACAATGTGCCAAATATTCACAGAGCTGTGGTTAGTGTCCACTGCCATGATGATTTAGGGCTGGCAGTAGCTAATAGCCTTGAGGCGATACGAAGAGGTGCCAGACAGGTTGAATGCACCGTTAACGGCATCGGTGAGCGAGCCGGTAACGCTTCATTGGAAGAGATTGTCATGGCGATTAAAACCAGAAGTGACTTTTTCCATCTGACCACGAATATTGATACCACCCAGATTTATAAGGCAAGCCGACTGGTGAGTGAGCTTACCGGGTTTATAGTCCAGCCTAACAAAGCTATTATCGGTGCCAATGCTTTCCGCCATCAATCAGGTATCCATCAGGATGGAGTTATAAAGGAGGCAATTACCTACGAGATTATGGACCCGAGGTCGGTGGGTATCCCGGCTAGCAGCCTTGTCCTGGGCAAACTGAGCGGTCGGCACGCTTTTAAGGAACGACTGGCTGAGCTTGGCTATGTTCTTGATAAAGAAGCTTTTGACCGCGCTTTTATGGTTTTCAAGGAATTGGCTGATAAGAAACGGGAAGTCACTGACCGGGATATTGAATCTCTTGTTGCGGAGGAGATGCGCACCGCTTCTGAAGTTTACCATCTTGACTATGTTGAAGTTTCCTGCGGCGACCATAATATCCCCACAGCAACAGTGAGGCTCGTAGGTCCTGACGGACGGGCTATAGCGGATGCCGACCTGGGTACGGGACCGGTGGATGCTGTGTACAAAGCTATTAATCGTATAGTTGGAGTGCCTAATCAGCTCACTGAGTTCACTGTCAAGTCGGTGACTGAGGGTATTGATGCCATCGGTGAGGTGCTGATAAGAATCGAAAGCGATGGTGTGACCTATACCGGGCGTGGTGCTGCCACGGATATCATTGTTGCCAGTGCCAAAGCCTATATGAATGCATTAAATCGGCTTCTGGCAGTCAAGAAAGCAAGAAAAGAGTGAGGAATTCGGATGACCCCAGTAATAGATGTAATCTTGCGCTTGCTGCTGGCAGCAGCTCTCGGAGCTGGCATCGGATACCAAAGGGAGCGAGCTAACAAGCCAGCCGGACTACGCACTCACATTTTGATCTGCCTCGGCTCCGCCCTTTTTACCGTGGTTTCAGTGTTCGGTTTTAATGGTAATGCAGACCCATCGCGGGTCGCCGCTGGGATAGTAACCGGCATTGGTTTTATCGGTGCCGGGGTTATCTTGCGTGGTGTACGTGGTGACCATATAGTTGGCATAACAACTGCAGCGAGCGTATGGGTCACGGCTGCTATTGGATTAGCTGCTGGCGCAGGTATGTACCTTGTATCGTTCATTGTTGCTGTAATCTCGGTGCTTGTGCTGATGATTCCTAAAGTGAAAGGATAACGTTGAGAGATTGAGGTGGTGATTTTTGACTTTAGCTGAAAAGATTCTGGCGGCGCATTCAGGCAAGGATAAAGTCAGCCCTGGCGAATTTTTGAACGTCAGGGTTGATTTGGTTTTGGCGAATGATGTCACCGCTCCTCTGGCAATAAAGGAGTTCCAGCGCCTGGGGGTGAACAAAGTCTATGACTCCAAGCGGGTAGTGATGGTGCCCGACCATTTCTGTCCTAATAAGGACATACTTTCTGCTGAGCAGGCCAAGGTAATACGTGAGTTTGCTCGACAGCACAGTTTAGTCTATTTTGAAGTGGGCAGGATGGGTATCGAGCACGTGCTTTTGCCGGAGCAAGGCTTGGTTTTGCCCGGAGAGGTGGTGGTTGGTGCTGACTCTCACACCTGCACTTATGGAGCTTTGGGTGCCTTCGCCACCGGTATGGGCTCAACTGATATTGCTGTGGCGATGGCCACCGGTGAGATATGGATGAAAGTGCCGCCGACGATTAAGTTTGTTTACTATGGGAAGTTGGGGAAATGGGTTGGTGGCAAAGACCTTATCCTCTATACTATCGGTGATATTGGCGTTGACGGTGCTCTTTATGCAGTTATGGAATTCACCGGTGGGGTGATTGATGGCTTGTCTATGGATGGGCGCTTCACCATGGCGAATATGGCGATTGAAGCTGGGGCTAAGGCTGGCATCTTCAGTGTGGATAGCGAAACTAAAAAATATGTCAAAGCCAGAGCTAATCGTTCATATAAAGTATATGAGTCGGACGTCCATGCCAAGTATGCTAAGGTAATTGAGTATGATGTTTCGAAAATTGAGCCGCAGGTGGCTCTGCCACACTTGCCTTCTAATGTAAAGCCGATAAGCCGGGTGGGAAATGTAAAGATTGACCAGGTGGTAATCGGAAGCTGCACCAATGGGCGTCTTGATGACCTGAGGTTAGCCGCCAGAATACTCAAAGGCAGGCAGGTTAGTCCTGAAGTGAGGTGCATAATCATTCCGGGCACTCAGCAGGTTTATCTTGATGCCTTGCGTGAGGGCTTGATAGAAACTTTTATTAAAGCGGGAGCAGTGGTCAGCACGCCTACTTGTGGCCCATGCCTTGGCGGGTATATGGGAGTGCTGGCTGCCGGCGAACGCTGTGTTTCCACAACCAACCGCAACTTCGTCGGCAGGATGGGTAGCCCGCAATCTGAAGTCTACCTGGCCAATCCAGCAGTAGCCGCCGCCAGCGCCGTTTTAGGCAGGATAGCCAGCCCGGAGGAGATTATTCGCTGAGAATGTGATACAGTGGGAGCAGGTTAGATCGTGTGAAGTTGAATTTCTCTAATAGGGGCTACTAGAATGCGATTTCATCCTTTATTTTTCGGCCTAGAAAGCTCGAGGCAACGATGTTGAATGAGAATAATCAAATCAAACATGTTGCAGATTCTGGCGGAGGGGCAGAGAAAGCGTTAGTTGTTCGTTACATGGGAGCCAAAGATATCAAAGAGATGATGAAAGGCAGGCACTACGTTGAGGCTTTTGCTCATGCTCAACTCGGCATTGAAAAAATATTGTGGGACAAGATTGTGGGACTTTTCCAAGGCGAAAAAGCGATGCAGGTCAGAAGGACGATTGAAAAAAATAAGACACGTAGGATAAAAAAGACTCGGTCCACAACTACTCCCGCTGAACTTATTAGGTCCAGGACTACTACTTCCGAACTTGTTAAATGGGCTCACTTTTTGGGAGCAATTACCGAACCTGAATTTAGTGATCTGAATGATTTCAACGATAAAAGAAATAACATTATCCACGGCCATGGTGAGTGTTGGTATCCACAAGAATATAGTGAGGCACTCAAGAAAGCAATTCGATTTTTAAGACAAAATGGGTTTTAGTTTTTATCAATTAAACAGATGGCTGTAGAACAATGTCTAGCCGTTTGATAGAAATATTCGAAGATGAGAAGCTTGTGGAGAAGGTCAAAAGGCGTTTGCCTTATTTATTTCAACTTGCAGAATTGGAAAGCTCGAGGGCGGGTAAGATTGGGATGTGGGGGGGGGGCAGCACGCGGAGGCTGTTTAAAAATGTAGGGACAGGTTTTTAAACCTGTCCAAATTCAAAGCGGACAGACCTAAAGGTCTGTCCCTACAAGGAATGTGGAGGTGAAATTAGCAAAGATGGTCGAAGTGAATCTGTGTTTAAAGCTGAGTCAAAATTAAACGGCCTCACGTGACGAAGGAGGTACAGAGCATGGACGGTAAGAAGAAGCCTAGAAGGAAACGTTGTAAAAATTGTCATAGGATATTGGATGCCATTTGGTTTACAGCATTAATGACTGAGGAATGGTCTTGGGGTGGAGAGGGCTATTATGAACGCAGTGCTAGACATAGCCTTGTTACTGACCCAGAGCAGAATGTAATTTGTCCAAACTGTGAGCATGTAGTCGGTACAGGCTTAGACTTTGGTTTTGGTAAAGGATATAAGTAGACTAAAAACTGACTATGGGGGCTGCAGATATGGAAGATTTACCGCAATTGTTTCGGACTAAGAGTAAGATAAACTATAGCTACATGACAATCCAGATGACCCCAAGTCGTATCGACAAAGGCTTAATTGCCATTCCCGTTTCTTTAACAAAATGGTTCCCTAAACGCAGTGGCATCGTTCACGTTTATTTGGATGACTTACCTGATTTACAGCCCAAGGCTTTCTCTCCTTACGAAAGCAGTACGCGCGAGTGCAGAATTGGGGGCCTTGCGGGCTGGTTTAAAGAGAAGAAAATCAAAAGCGGTGATGAAGTAATTATTCAGGTTATAGATAAAGAGAAGTCCGTGTACAGACTTGCTTCTGAAGGGATATTCATTGCAAGAACTCGCGAATTGCAGGACGGATTTGACAAATCTGAATCCGAGCAGGAGGCTTCGGAGAAAGTCAATACCCTTGCTCAGTGGGTTCAGTTAGATAGGCAAAAGGTTATGCTAAACGAGTTCAATCGCCTAATTGATATTATGCCGTTGGAGAGCAGAGAATATACTAAGAGTCGATTAAGTAGAGCACGAGAAAAAGTATCGGCGAATCTTAGAACCTTATTAGAGGGTATATACAAGGGGCATTGTCAAGTGTGCGATTTTTGGTTTCTCAAGAGAGATAATAGACCATATTTTGAAACTCATCATCTTAATCCTTTTCAGGGGCACCATCCAAAAAACGTAGTCGTGGTATGTGGGAACTGTCACAATCAATTTGAACATGCAAACGTGCATCAAGATTTTGATGCAGATGACTGGTTAATTAGGGTTTCTTTCAACGATAGAGCGTACTCGGTGAATCAAGCGGTGTTAAACATGAAACCAGAGCGTGCTTTTAAGGAAGTTTTTGTTGAGCAGATGTTTCAACTATCAGAATGAAATCGGCGGTTCTTTCTAGCATTTATAAATGGGCAAGATTATTGTGATGCTTAAGATATGTATTCGTACACTCTTAACAGTTTCTATGTTGGCAATTTTGCTAATGGCTCTGTCTTCGTGCCTAACTAAACTGACTGTGGTATCCCCGCCAGAAGGTCAAATTGTAGTGAAGCAATCAGGTGGAGCTGGGATACTGATAAAGGAATGTGCTGATGCAGCTTATAGGGCCGAAAAGGCCGATTACATAGTCGAGGGGACTGTGGAGAAGGTAGAGAGCAGATGGAATCAGGAAAGAACCAGCATTTTTACCTATACCGATTTGCGAATTGAGAAATATGTGAAAGGGGCTCCGTTTGTCGGGAATGAGCTCCAGATTGTAACTCCAGGTGGAACAGTTGGAGAAATTAGCCAATGGGTGGAAGACCAGCCGATTTTCCACGAGGGAAAGAAGGTGAGGATATATTTCGAGGAAGTTAACGGAGAGTTCTTTATAGTCTGTGCCCGGTTTGGTGTTGAGGAGAGATAGCTTTCCGGTAACATCTTGTTCGCACCTTGGCAAGTTTGTGAGGCAAATTATCGACTTGGTTAACAAAAGTTTTAAAGGATTGCTTACTAATAGTAGACTGTCACTCTGAGCGAAGCGAAGAGTCTATAAGGGATTCTTCGCCCAAAGGGCTCAGAATGACAAGAAGAGAGTTGTCAAGTATTCTTGATTGAAGTCGAGAGGCTTCTCTAATCAATCCCTGTGGAGATTAGTAAAGAAATGAGCAACAAGGAAGCTGAACTAACTGCATACTGTGGCTTATATTGTGGTGATTGCTTACGTTATAAGAGTAAAGTCACGGAATTGGCACGAGATTTGATGAGTGAACTGCAAGCGGTGCGATTTGACAGATATGCGGAAGTCAAAAGTGCTTTTGTGAAAGAGTTCGAGCATTATAAAGAATTTCGTGAGGTCTTAGAAGCAACAGCCAGGTTGAGATGTGATATTCCCTGTAGGCTTGGTGGCGATGGATGCTTACAGCCTTGTGAAATTAAGAGATGTGTTCAGTCGAAAAATCTTGAGGGTTGCTGGGAATGTGACGAATTTGAGAAATGCCAGAAATTTGAATTTCTTAAGCCATTTAGCGGTGATGTTCCAAGGGAGAATTTGAAGAAGATTAAGAAATATGGCTTGGGTGGGTGGGCGAAGTACAGGGGGAAATTTTACAAGTGGTTATAATGGTTCACTCTGGATGGCGACCGTTTGCTGCTTCATTTTTTGAGATGGAGGAGATGGGTTGAAGTTAAAAGGTAAAGTGCATAAGTACGGTGCTAATATTGACACCGATGCTATTATCCCGGCTCGCTATCTTAGTATTTCAGAGCCGAGGGAGCTGAGCCGGCATTGTATGGAGGGTATTGACTCTGAATTCTTGACCAAAGTTGAGTCTGGAGATATTGTCGTAGCCGATACTAACTTCGGTTGTGGTTCATCCCGGGAGCATGCCCCATTGGCTCTCAAAGCTGCGGGCATATCCTGTATTATTGCCAAAAGCTTTGCCCGAATTTTCTTCCGCAATGCCATCAATATCGGGTTGCCGCTCTTGGAGTGTAGCGAGGCTGTGAATAATACCGAGGCTGGCGATATACTTGAAGTTGACCTTGCTGCAGGTGATATAAAGAATATAACCAGAGGTAAGACTTTTATTGCCGAACCATATCCTGATTTCATGATGGGTATAATAAATGCCGGTGGTCTGGTGGAATATACAAAGAGAAAACTAACTGGAGGCTCTTAACGTGCAATTCAATATTGCAGCATTGCTTGGCGATGGTGTAGGCCCTGAGGTGGCTACAGAGGCAATAAAAGTCTTGGAAGCTATAGGTGAAAAATTTGGGCATACTTTTAAGTTTCACCATGGCCTGGTAGGCGGGGTAGCCATAGATATCTCTGGCGTTGCTTTGACTGAGGAGACGTTGGAGATGTGCCGAAACTGCGATGCTGTATTGCTTGGTGCAGTTGGAGGGCCGAAGTGGGATGACCCGAAGGCTAAAGTTCACCCTGAAGACGGGCTTTTGGCTTTGCGCAAGGAGCTGGGACTTTTCGCCAACCTGCGTCCGGTGAAAGTCTTGCCCATGCTGGTCAATTCAACGACTCTTAAACCTGAGGTGATAAAGGACGTAGATTTGATAGTTGTTCGTGAGCTTACCGGTGGACTTTATTTCGGCCAGCCGAAGAAACGCTGGCAGACCCCAGAGGGCAGACAAGCAGTTGATACTATGGTCTATTCAGAGCAGGAGATTGAACGTATAGTAAGAGTTGGTTTTGAGATTGCTCTGGCCCGTCGCAAGAAGCTGACTTCAGTGGATAAAGCCAATGTACTTGAGTCATCTCGGTTGTGGAGACAGGTAGCAATGGAGATTTCTGCTGATTACCCTGATGTGGAGTTGGAGCATATGCTGGTAGACGCCTGTGCTATGCGTCTTATACAGCGACCTGCTCAATTCGATGTTTTGGTTATGGAGAACACATTTGGTGATATCCTCACTGATGAAGCGTCGATACTGGCTGGCTCTATGGGGATGCTGCCCTCGGCCAGTTTGGCTGGCATACCTAAAGGTGGCGCATCCAAAGCCTTTGGAATGTACGAGCCGATTCATGGCAGTGCTCCAAGCCGTGCTGGGCAGAATATAGCTAATCCTATTGCCACAATATTGAGTGCTGCCATGATGCTCCGTTACTCCTTTAATTTGATAACCGAAGCTGGGGCGGTTGAAAAAGCCGTGCTCGAAGTCTTAGAAGAGGGTTATCGTACCTATGATATAATGGAAACAGGCAAAACGAAAGTGGGTACGAAGGAGATGGGTGGGCTGATTGCCGAGAGACTCATCAGATAGAAGCGATGGCAAAAGTTCAGCTTTATGATACGACTTTGCGAGATGGAGCCCAGCAGGAAGGAGTTTCTTTCTCCGTTTCTGATAAGCTCAAAATCACCAAGAAGCTGGATGAATTGGGCATTCAGTTCATCGAGGGCGGTTGGCCCGGTGCTAACCCTAAGGATACCGAGTTTTTTATTAAGGCGCAGAATTTGAATTTGCAGCACTCGGTTCTGGTCGCCTTTGGCAGCACCAAGCACCCCGATTCCAAGGTGGGCAAGGATGCCAGCCTCCAGGCTTTGGTTGAGGCTAAGACAAAAGTGGTCACCATTGTGGGTAAGAGCTGGGACCTGCATGTGACCCAGGTTCTGGAAATCAGTCTGGAGAACAATCTGCGACTTATAACTGAGTCTATAGCTTTCCTTAAATCAAAGGGACTTACTGTCTTTTTCGATGCCGAGCATTTCTTCGATGGCTATAAAGCAAACCCTGGATATGCAATTAAGACTGTTGAAGCTGCAGCTAATGCTGGGGCGGACTGTGTAGTGCTCTGTGACACTAATGGTGGTGCGCTACCTTCTGAAATTGTTGCTGCGATTGACGCAGTTAAGAAGGCTGTAGCCGTTCCTTTAGGCATTCATGTTCACAATGATGGTGAGCTGGCTGTTGCTAACTCGCTGACTGCAGTTCAATGTGGGGTAATTCAGGTACAGGGGACCATTAATGGCTACGGTGAACGCTGTGGTAATGCCAACCTCTGCTCGATTATCCCGGCATTGAAGCTGAAAATGGGTATGGATTGTATTACTGAAAAACAGTTGGCTAAGCTTACTGAGGTCTCTCGTTATATAGCCGAGCTGGCTAATTTAGCGCCGTCCAGTAATCTGCCTTATGTTGGCACCAGCGCTTTTACCCATAAGGCTGGGCTTCATGTGTCTGGTTTGCTGAAGCGTGAAGAGAGTTATCAGCATATCAACCCAGAGTTGGTGGGTAACCGTCCTAAAGTGGTCGTCTCCGAGCTATCAGGTAAAAGCAACATAATTTACAAAGCTAAGGAACTTGGCATAGCTTTGCCGCCGAAAGGTGAGGAGGCACGTCAAGTGTTGGAACAGATAAAGCTGATGGAAAGTCGCGGCTTTCAGTACGAAGATGCCGATGCATCTTTTGAGCTGTTATTGCACCGGGCTCAACCCGAATACAAGCCGCTTTTTGAGCTGATTGACTTTATGGTTGTGGTGGAGAGGCATCGTCGTCCGTCCAGAGAGGATGAGTCGGAGCTGCTTTCTGAAGCTACTGTTAAGGTGAAAGTTGGCGACAGGATTATACATACTGCTGCCGAGGGCAATGGTCCAGTGAATGCCCTTGACCGAGCTTTGCGAAAAGCTTTGCTGGAGTTTTATCCTGACTTGACTGTCGTTGAACTTGTTGACTATAAGGTTCGCATTCTTGAGGAAAGTGCTGGCACCGGGTCACAAGTGCGAGTGCTCATTGAGTCCAGCGATAGGCTAATGCAATGGAGGACTGTTGGTAGCTCTACCAACATCATTGAGGCTAGCTGGTTAGCCCTTGCAGATAGTATGGAGTACTGGCTGATTAAGCGAAATAAAACAGGCAACGCAACCTAGTGTGTTCTCCTATTTGCGTTGCCTGTGTGTAAGCTGAAAGTTTTTAGTTTTCTCTCTTAATGACCGTGGCTACCCCTTGACCGCCGCCGATGCAAGCGTTTGCCAGGCCGTAAGTCCCGCCTTCGAGGTTCAATATTCTGGCTAATGTGCCCACGAGCCTGGCTCCAGAGGCACCGAGCGGGTGCCCAATAGCAGTAGCGCCACCTTTTACATTGACTTTTTCGGGGTCAATGCCCAGCTCCTTTATGGCGTAAAGCGCTACGATGCAAAATGCCTCATTTATCTCCCAGAAATCGATATCCTTTACATTCAAACCAGCGTGCTTCAGAGCCATTTTGCTGGCAGGGACTGGCCCCTTTCCCATAACGGTGGGGTCTACGCCAGCCCATCCCATGGACACAATGGTGGCTAAAGGCTTTAGCTTGTATTCTTTTGCCTTTTCTTTGGACATTAACATTATCGCGGTGGCGCCAGCGTTCAAGGGCGAGGAGTTACCGGCAGTTATCTGGCCATCCGGCTTGAACGCTGGTTTCAGTTGGGCAAGGCCTTCCAATGTCGTGTCTGCCCTAATGCTCACATCATGGTCAATGACTTGCTTTGTGCCATCGGCCAGCGTTACTTCAATGGGCATTATTTCACCTTTGAAAAATCCCTCTTCAACAGCTTTTGCTGCCATCTTATGGCTTCTGAATCCCCATTTGTCCATGTCTTCTCTGGTGAGGCCACTATCAGCAAACAACTTCTCTGCGGTAAGCCCCATGCTCATGGCTGTCATAAAGTCATATTTCTTGAAGCGTTCATCCGTTATTAAGGCGGGGTCTGGTTTTATCATTATTCTGCTCGGGTCGATACCGGGACCAGGCATTGGGTTATGCGTCATATGTTCAATTCCACCGGCGATGACGATGTCTGAGTAGCCAAGTATTATCTCCATGGCACCTGTGTGTATGGCTGACATCGAGGAGCCGCACTGTCTGTCGATTTGTTGGGCAGGGACAGTCACTGGTAATTCTGCCTCAAAAACTATGTTTCTGCCTCCATAAATCCATTGCTCACCAACAGGAAAGGCAGTACCAAAAAGCATGTCGTTTATTTCCTCTGGTTTGATTTTGTTTTTTTTGATGAGTTCTTGCACCAACATTCCAGAAACGACATCCATTCTCACACCATTGAATACATCCTTCTCTGGCTCTCTTGGCCTTGACCTCGAAAAAGGTGACCGTAGATAGTCAACTATGACTGCTTCTCTTTGTGCCATTGTTTAACCTCCTTATTGATTAGGTGTTTAATTGTACTATCTCCTAACGGCAAGAGCAATCGAGTTTGTACCTAGGTAATTATACTGGCTTGCCTACTGGAATTATATATAACGGCTTAATCTGCTCCTCGATTTTTAATATCTTTCTGACCTCTTCATCTTCGAAGGCGCCGACCATCACAGTAGCCAACCCCAGAGCCAGAGCCTGTAGGGAGATGTTCTGGCCGACATGCCCCACTTCCATATGGACATATCTCTCGGCGCGCCTGCCGTATCTATAGGCAGTTCTGGGATAAAGAGCACAGATGACTATATCAACCGGACAGTTGGCAACAAAGCTCTGGCTTAAAGCAACTTCGGCTAGCTTCTGCCTTAAGTCACCCCTCAGGTGCAGGCTCAGAGAGTGGCCGTCTACTTCGTAGTGGTATATACCAGCATAAAGGTTTTCCACTCCATGCTCACCGACGGCGACAAAAACTTCCAGAGGATAGGTCGCCCCTGCACTTGGGACAGCTCTTCGTCCGCCAGTGCCAGTTATGCCCTGGGCTGACCACAACAATTGGGAAAGCTGTATTAGTGATAATGACTGGGCTCTGAATCTTCTGACTGACCTTCGTTTTGAGATGGCCTCTTCTACTGATATCTTTCCGTGGGGACCCGGGGATGGGAGTTTTATGGGGGCTTCTGCTGCTTTTACCACTAGCCTTTAATGACTCCTATGGGGCTTGCCATGGCTACTTTTCGGGAAATTCCAGCCTGATGTGTTACTTCGACTACCTGGGTGACATCTTTGTAAGCCTGTGACGCCTCTTCAGCCAAGGAGGCCATACTATCGGCCTTAACAGTGATGCCTCTAGCTCTTAGCTCGTTGGCGACATCAACTCCTCTCAAGCCACGTCTGGCTGCGCCGCGGCTCTGTACTCTACCGGCACCATGACAGGTGGAACCAAAAGTCTCTGTCATTGCTCTCTCCGTGCCTATAGCTACATAGGAACAACGGCCCATATCGCCGGGAATAAGCACCGGCTGCCCTACTTCTTTATAGCGTTGGGGAACATCCTTGTGCCCGGCTGGGAATGCCCGCGTGGCGCCCTTGCGGTGTACGCATACTGTGAGCTTTTTATCATCTGCGGCGTGCTCTTCTATCTTGGCTATATTGTGAGCCACATCGTAAATTTGCTCCATGCCTAGCTCCTCGAGTTTCTTCCCAAAGACCTTGACAAAGGATTCACGCGCCCAGTGAGTAATGCACTGGCGGTTAGCCCAGGCGTAATTGGCAGCACAAGCCATAGCTGCCAGATAGTCCTGTCCCTCCTTCGACTCCACTGGAGCGCAGGCCAACTGGCGATCGGGGAGGCTGATGTTATATCTTTTTACTGCCTCTTCCATTATCCTGAGGTAGTCATCACAGACCTGATGTCCTAGCCCTCTGGAGCCGGTATGGATTAAAAGCAGCACCTGCCCTACACGGTCAATGCCCATAGCTTTAGCCGAAGCTTGGTCATAGATTTCCCTTACTATTTGCACCTCCAGGAAGTGGTTTCCGGACCCGAGGGTCCCTGATTGGGGTGCACCTCTCTTCTTGGCTCTGGCGGTTACTTTGTCTGGGTTGGCTCCTTTCATGCGACCTGTCTCCTCAGTCGCCTCCAGGTCTTCAGGAAGGCCGAAGCCATGTTTTACTGCCCAGTGAGCGCCCTGGGTCAGCACCTCGTCTATCTCCCTGTCGCTCACCCTTATTTTACCCTCGGAGCCCAAGCCAGAAGGAACATTGTTGAACAGGTGGTCAATGAGCTCTTTAATTTTGGGTTTCACCTCGTTTTCGGTTAGGTTAGTGCGTAGCAGCCTTACGCCGCAATTGATGTCATAGCCCACGCCACCTGGTGAGACTACGCCATCACTTACTCGGGTGGCCGCGACTCCGCCTATGGGAAAACCATAACCCCAGTGAATGTCAGGCATGGCCAATGACCGTCCTACTATGCCCGGTAGGAAGGCCACATTAGCCACTTGTTCCAAGGATTGCTCCCCTCTGATAACATCCAACATGGATGTGTCGGCATAAACCAATCCGGGGACTCTCATCCCCGGTTTATAACTCTTGGGGATTTCCCAACGATAATCGTCTATCTTATTCAATTGCCCTTGCCATCTTGGCATACTTTCACTCTCTAGATATCGAAGATTACCTGTACCTTGTAGCCACCGTCTTCTTTGCTTATCCGTAACATGTGATAAGTGGCAGCTTTAATCTCCCTTTTCAGTTTATGCTGCCTGGGGTTTATCTTTTCACCAAAGCATGTGGCTGTGATTTGGTTGCTAGTGAGCTCGCTGATATCAAACCTTTTGAAGATGATGTGCTCGACGTCGAAGATATAAATCAGCTCATTTAGCCATTCTACCAGTAAAACCTCTGCATCCTCGGCTGATAGTTTCAGCTTCCGTTCCACCTCCTCTTTTAAATCATCCAGGTCTGCCATCAAGCTGAAAAGTCCTAAAGCGGCGTTGGCAAAGACCTGCTTGATATCGGCACCATAGGCGACAATGCCGATATCTGCAGTATGGTCGATTACTTCGAAAGGCTTTTCCACCACTCTCACCAAGTAGGCCGAGGTAAATTCAATTATATCATGTCCTGAGTGAATCAAAAAATTTGACTTGAAAGTTTGCTGATGTTAACATGAGCCAGCTTGGGCCGCTAGCTCAACAGGTAGAGCAGCTGACTCTTAATCAGCCGGTTAGAGGTTCGAGTCCTCTGCGGCTCACTGCGAAGCTGGGTAAGCAGCTGACTTGGTCGAAGTCTCAAAGCTGGGCGAAAGCTGAGGATAACCAGCTGACTAAGCAAAAATAAGAAATAACGGGCCGACCGCAATGAACGGTGAGATATAATGATAATAGAATCGGATTACAAGACTTGGTGGAGGGATTCCTGTTTGCCCTCCAAGCTGAAGGGCGCGCACCCCGCACGCATGAGTATTAAGTAGCGTTCTTTTTATTCAGGCTTTTCCGAAAGGGTAAGAATTGGGGCTCACCTACCTTGTGGTAGACTTTATAGTCTAAGCAACAAACCATAAGGAGGTAAGCCCTAAATGACATTAGCACAGAG
>VGNY01000064.1 GCA_016865895.1 Chloroflexota bacterium
ATGGTTCAACAGGGTGGGTGGGTCCGGAGGGGGTATTGACAGCCGGACAGTAAAGGCATATTATGCGGATTAATGGCAATAAGTGATGAAAATTGCCTGGTTGAGAAATTGATATGGGGAATCCCGGTCTAAGGAGGAGAAAATGACTAAAGTTACAGTTTTGGGAGGTTGTGGGGCAGTTGGAAGCATAGCCACAGACACGTTGGCTTCAAGTGGCGTGTTCTCCGAGGTTGTGGTTGCCGACATTAATATTACAGCAGCAAGAAAGCTGGTTGCAAAACTCAAGGGAAGCAAGCTCTCGGCTGTTGAACTGGATGCTGACAGTCCCCAGAGTATAAAAAAGGCGATTGCAGGCTCCTCGGTTGTCCTGAACTGTGTTGGGCCCTTCTACAAGTACGGGCCCACCATAATGAAGGAGGTTATAAAATCCAAAATCAGCTATGTTGATGTCTGTGATGATTTTGATGCCACGGAGAAACTCCTCGATATGAATAAAGAGGCGAAGAAGGCTGGAGTTTCGGCGCTTATTGGCATGGGGAGTTCCCCAGGCGTGGCCAATGTTCTGGTCAGGTTCTGTGCCGATTCATTGCTCGACCAGGTAGAGGCGGTTGACATATACCATGCCCATGGTGGCGAGAAGGTGGAAGGAGCGGCGGTGGTGAAGCACCGAATTCACTCGATGAAGATAGACATACCGATGTTCCTCGATGGCAAATTCACCACGGTAAATCTCTTTGCGGAGAGCGGCAGGGCATTAGAGGAGGAGTGTGAATTTCAAGATGTTGGCAAATGCAGCGTCTATGGCTATCCGCATCCTGAGACCATAACCCTGCCGCGGTACTTGAAGGGCATAAAGAGGGTGACTAACCTCGGGCTGGTGCTGCCACCGGCTTACGCCGAGCTGATAAAGGGGATGGTAAGGCTGGGCATCACCGACGAGAAGCCAATCGAGGTGCAGGGTCACAAGATTATCCCTCTAGAATTTGCTGTCGCCTATATACTCTCGCAGAGAGAGAGGCTGTTGAAAGAGGCCGGGATTAACCAACCTATGGGTTGTCTCAAGATTGTGGTCAAAGGATTCAAGGATGGCAATAAGAACAGTTATGTCTTCTCGATGTCATCGAGAGGGCAGGGTATGGGTGAGGGCACAGGTATACCTGCGGCGATAGGCGCCATACTTATGGCTACAGGCAAGATTATAGAGAAGGGCGTGTTGCCACCCGAAGCTTGTGTCAATCCCATGGATATGTTGGAACTTGCTCGCACCAAAGTGAAAGCGGCTGGCGGCAGGGGCTTTCCTATCACCATCGAGCATATTGACAAAGACAGTAAATCGCAAAGGATGGACCTGTTTAGCTAAGTGGTGTTTAATGGCCTTGCCTCCTGTCATTCTGAGCCCTTCGTTAATGCCACCCTGAGGGAGCCCTTCCTCGGAAGGGCGGCAGAAGGAACGGGCTCAGGATAAATTCCGCGACCGAAGACTCTCACGAGGGCTCAACTCCGAAAGGGACTAGATTCTTCCCCTTCCCCTTCGTTACACTCAGGGTCAGGGTCAGAATGACACAGGGGAAAGGGCTCCTCCAATCCGAAACGGAGCAGAACCCTTGAAGGTCTGTCCCTACATATGACGCTGGCCTAAATTAAGCCACTAATCTTCGGGCAAAGATGATAGCAAAGATGATAACGAACAAGCCACCAAGTGCCAAAGCTATGGTACCAACTATCGACAGCAGTGATTTACCTGTCCGTGCTGCCAGCTCATTTACTTTGAAACTGCTGCTCTGGTCACCAACCATGACATCGTAGTCGCCAATGGCTTCCTTGCTTACAGTGAAGCTCACCTTTTTCGCTTCTTTCGATTTCAGGGGCACCTCTTTCTCTGCCTCATTAGCACCATTTATCTTTAAGACAACATTATAACTGCCTTTGCTGTCGCTATCGTTGGTGATTGTGGCAGTTATGGTTACTCGTTTGCCCGGATTGACCGAGGTTGGGCTTATCTTCAGGTCGGAGACGGAAAAGCCTGCTGGTGGTGGGGGTGTGGGTGTTTCGCTGGTCCTGCCCAACAGTGCGAAAATTGTGAAATGGCTCACCTGGGCGGAAACAGTTTTATTCTGAGTATTTACTACAGAGAGCATCTCGGTCCACGCAGTCCCGGCCCAGAAGGCGATGTAGAGGTCTGATTCGGTGACCCCCTGGGGCAGGCTTGCTGAATCATATTTTAGTGTCAGGGTTATAGCCGGGCTGAAGGTAGTGTTATTAGGCCCCAAATTATAGGCGTTTATCAGCTTGGCATTGGCAGGTGTTGCCGGTGGTGCTGCCTCGGTGACTACTGTTAGCGATTGTCCCTGGATAGTGACAGTGGTATTAGCATTGAGACTCAACTGTACCCCGCTATCGGCACTGCTGAGGGTTGTGGCAGTGCTTAAAACTCCTGAGGTACTAATGCTAAACGAGCCAGTTTGGCCTATAACGTTAGTATTGATGGTTATTGTTTGGGGAGCCTCGGTAGTGAAGCTCCAGGTGGTAGACCAGTCGCTTGCGCCGGAGTCATTGGAGGCTTTGACCCTCCAGTAATAGATGGTATTAGCATTGAGGGCCGGAGAGACAGTTACCTGGGTAGTGGTGATATTGGACTGATTAAAGATGGTGGTGTTGAAGTCGCTAGCTGTAGACACCTGCACCTGGTAGGAGGTAGCTCCGGATGAGGCATTCCACTGCAGGTCAGGCGCAGTGGCTGCTTTTATAGTGTTGTTGGCCGGTGAAGACAAGGTAGGTGCTGATATCGTAGCTCCGGTGGTGAGGCTCCAGGTGGCGGACCAATCACTGTTGCTGGAGCTGCTGGAGGCTTTGACTCTCCAGTAGTAGATGGTGTTAGCATTAAGGGCTGGAGAGACAGTTACCTGGGTAGTGGTGACATTGGACTGATTAAAGATGGTGGTATTGAAGTCGCTAGCTGTAGACACCTGCACCTGGTAGGAGGTAGCTCCAGGTGAGGCGTTCCACTGGAGATTAGGCGCAGTGGCTGCTCCTGCGGCGTTATTAGCCGGTGAAGACAGCGTCGGTGTTGATAAAAGAACCCCAGTGGTGAAGCTCCAGGTAGTAGACCAACCTCTGTTGCCGGCGCTATTTGAAGCTCTGACTCTCCAGTAGTAGATGGTATTGGCATTAAGGGCTGGAGAGACAGTTATCTGGATGGCGGTGATATTAGACTGATTAAAGATGGTGGTATTGAAATCGTTGGCTATAGACACTTGCACCTGATAGGAGGTAGCTCCGGATGAGGCATTCCACTGCAGGTCAGGCGCAGTGGCTGCTCCTGTAGTGTTATTACCAGGTGAAGACAAAATAGGTACTGGTGGGGGAGTTCCGGTAGCGAATATCCAGACAGATGACCAGTCGCTATTTCCTGCGCTATTAGAAGCCTTGACTCTCCAGTAGTAGATGGTGTTGGCATTAAGGGCTGGAGAGACAGTTACTTGGGTGGCGGTGATATTAGACTGATTAAAGATGGTGGTATTGAAGTCACTGGCTGTAGACACCTGCACCTGGTAGGAGGTAGCTCCGGATGAGGCATTCCATCTGAGGTTAGGTGCAATAGCTACTCCTGTAGCATTATTGGCAGGCGAAGATAAGGTAGGTGCTGGTGGGGGGGCGCAGGTGGTGAAGCTCCAGGTGGTGGACCAATCGCTATCGCCAGAGCTATTGGAGGCTCTAACTCTCCAATAGTAGGTGGTGCTGGCATTGAGGGCAGATACAGTTACCTGGGTAGCAGCAATATCTGACTGGTTAAAGATGGTACTATTGAAGTTGTCGGAGATGGAGACTTGGACCAGGTATGAAGTGGCGCCTTGAGAGGCGTTCCACTGGAGGGTGAGGGTAGTGGCTACTCCTGCAGCGTTATTGGCAGGTGAAGACAAGATAGGTGCTGGCGGCGGAGTTCCGTTACTGTTTGTGTTGTTGCCGTAGAACTGATAAGGAGTTGGGAGTGACTGGGCATCGGCTGGTTGGGCTATACCGACGACCATAATAAACAGCGCAACCACTATTAAACAAACTGTCCCTAACTTCTGTAACATGTCGCATTCTCCCTGTCAGGGTTCGGGGATAAAATTGCGGAAAGGTTTAATCTACTTTGGTCTCTTGGCACCTTCTTGGCCTTTAGAGTATTCCTCCAGAATTTTGGCGATTAATTTTTTCAGATGCATACCCCTGTGAGCTGCCTCTGCTTTAAGTTTTCGATGTAGCTCTACACTTAAACTGGCGCGAACCTCAGGCATTTTAGTCTCCTCAAATCAATATGTAGTACGTGCTGGCAGTAACACAACTTGTTGATTTCCAGCACTTCCATGTTGTGCCAGATGTGCATTCCGTGTCATCTTTCACACACCTGTATTATATCACGCTTGTCAAGAGGGGGGATAAGTTCAAAAATCAAAATGACAGGTAAAAATGTAAGGGTTACTTGTTGGTTGGCAAAACATATAACGAGGCTTTAGCCTCACCCAAAGCCCTGCCCCGGGCGACCCTAAAGGGTCGTACTACAGGGGAGACGAATCATGCGCCAACGCTTTATTAAATTGTTCACCAATGTAGTGTGAGGCTTTAGCCTCGCCTCAAACCACGCCTCGGGCGACCTTTCAAGGTCACCTACATTGTGCTGTCTTCGTATCGTGCCAGGGTGAATATAAGGTCAGCCAGGCGGTTGAGATATTTGAGAATCTCGTCGTTTTTAACTATACCAGCTTCCTTCAGCGCTACCACTCTTCTTTCGGCACGCCTGATGACTGTCCGGACGACATCCAAGGCTGCCGAGCCAGCAGAACCACCGGGGATAATAAACGCCTTAGGCATCTCGACTTTGGTTTCAAACTCTTCTATCAAAGCCTCCAATCTCTGCACCATCTCTGGAGTGACTGTTTTGCCTTTCTCTGCCAGCCTGGCATAATGCCCATCTGGTGTTGCCAGCTCAGCTCCAACCACAAACAGTTCTTGCTGCAGGCTGAAAATAATATTTTTAATTTCGGGGCGACAGAAGTTACAAGCCAATCCTAAAAAGGATACGGCCTCGTCTATAGTGCCATAGGCTTCGCATCTAGGGTCGGATTTAGCCACCCTGTCGCCAAAAAGCAGGCTGGTTTCTCCGCTGTCACCTTTTTTGTTGAAAGTCTTCATGGTCTATTTCCTTTCTTCAATTGGTCACTTATGTAGTGCGAGGCTTCAGCCTCGCCGCAAACCACGCCTCGGGCGACCTTAAAAGATCGCACTACAATCTCCGCATGTCATCCTGGGCGGAGTGAAGGAACTCAAAACTGTGTGAGGTTCTTCGTCGCTTAGCTCCTCAGAATGACATTAAATGAGGGGCTCCTCAGAGATGTCAATGAGAAGGCCTCAGAATGACGGTAAGAAGGCTATGGTTTGTGCTGCAATATAACTCCTTTCTCGGCGAGTTGGCTGATTTCTGCCTCGCTATATTCCAGTTCCTTCAAGATTTCGATGGTATGTTCTCCAAGTAATGGAGGCCGGCGCCTGACTTGGGGCATCGTCTCCGAGAAGGTGAGAGGCGTCCGTCCGATTTTGATGTTCCCCAGTTCAGGATAGTAACAATCGAGAATCATACCCCGGTCTACTACCTGCGGGTCGTCAATCATCTCGCCCACACTGAGAAGTGGCCCACAGGTAACGTCAGCGGCCATCAATTTTGTCATCAACTCCTGGCTATCCTTTTGCTTCAATATCTGACTCAGCGTCTTCACCAGCTCCTCTCGGTTCTGCAGCCTGGTGGTGTTAGTGGCGTAGCGAGGGTCATCAACCAGGTTATCCAAGCCGAGTGCCTGGCAAAAACTCTTCCATGCCCTCTCGGTGGAAACCCCGATGAAAATGAATCTATCCTTAGCCTCGAAGACCTGGTAGGGAACAAACCCAAGATTAGCTGAACCCAGCCGAGTCGGGTTCTGGCCGGTCAAGGCATAGCTGGTTATGAAGTGAGACATATAAAAAACCGCAGTATCAAATAAAGCCACGTCTATCCTTTGCCCTTTGCCGCTTTCTTGTCGGTGCAGCAACGCCACGGTGATAGCATAAGCCCCGAACATACCGGCGCCGTAATCAATCGTCGAGGCTGCCGTTCTTACCGGTGGTCGGTCGGGCTCTCCAGTTGCCAGCATCATACCCGACATAGCCTGGGCTAACGGGTCATAGCCTGGGCGCTCGCGGTAAGGTCCGTTTTGACCGAAGCCGGAAATCGAGCAGTATATTATAGTTGGGTTTATCTGGCTGATAGCATCGTAGCCCAGGCCAAGCCTGTCCACGGTGCCCGGTGTGAAGCTTTCCACGAGGATATCAGCCTTAGCGGCTAATTTTAGAGCTATCTGGCGACCTCCTTCAGCGCGCAGGTCCAAAGCCACGCCCCGTTTATTCCGGTTAAGGTTGACGAACATGATTCCACCACCGGTATAGCGGAAAGTTTCACCGGTGAAAGGTTCAATCTTAACCACGTCGGCACCCATATCAGCTAAGAGCATGGTGCAGCAAGGGCCAGCAGCAGCATGGCTCAAGTCCAGCACTCTCATTCCATCCAAAGGTAGCATGTTATACGCCTTGCTCTATTAAATTGTTCACCAATGTAGTACGCCCCCCGATTTATCCCGACTTATCGGGATTTATCGGGGGATAGCCCTCACCCCAACTCCCACCCCAGGCGACCTTAAAAGGTCGCACTACATCATTTGTAAGCCCAAGTCAATTAGAACATGGCCTGCCCGCCGTTGACACTGAGGGACTGTCCGGTGATGTAATTTGCCTCGTCTGAAGCAAAGAAGCAGACTGCGGCGGCTATATCCTCAGGGGTAGCCAACCGACGGAATGGTATCGCCTTTATCATTTTCTCTTTCAATTCGGGGGCAAAAGCCATGAGGTCGGCGATCATCTGGGTGTCAACAAGGCCAGGGCAAACGCAGTTGATATTTATATTGTAGCGTGCCATCTCTCTGGCCAGTGTTTTGGTAAGACCAGCTACCCCGGCTTTTGCCGCGGTATACGATGCCATGGTAGTCAAGCCTATCCTGCCGGCATCTGAGCTGATATTGACTATTTTCCCATAGCCTTTCTTTACCATCTCTTTAAGGACAGCCTGGGAGCAAAGAAGTGTGCTCTTTAGGTTTAGGGCAAGCAGCCTGTCCCATTCCTCCTCCTTCGTGTCTAAAAAAGGCTCGAAGGTGAACAAACCGACATTGTTGACCAATATGTCTATTTTGCCGAACTGCTCAATTGTGGTCTGGGCCATGCGGCTAACATCTTCGGCTTTGGTCATATCTGCTACTATGTCTATTGCCTGCCCGCCGTCTTTTTTTATGCTCTCCACCGTATCCTTCAATGTATCCGGGTTCTTGTCCACTACCACTGCCTTCGCTCCTTCTTTAGCCATCCTGACGGCGATAGCTTTTCCAATACCTCTGCCACCTCCGGTCACTATGGCCACCTTATCACTGAATCTCATTTTTTCACCTCAATAGCTAGTTTAGAACACGTGGCTTAACCCCACAAAGCCTGAGCCACATCGTCCAGGCCAAGCTCGAGTAGCTTCTTTTTGCTGGGTTTGCTGGTGCTGGTGTCCCAATCCCTGGCGACGAGATAATCTCGAAGCAATGTATTGAAGTCCACCGATTTTCCTGCGGTGGGCCCAGCCTCCAGTGGAGGGTTGCCGGCGATCCTGCCCGGGACTTTAAAATCAGCAGTGCTTATGCCTTCACGGGCATTAAATGCCTGCCGTATGTTGGCAATCCTTTCCCCCGCCTTCAACAGGTCATCCATGCTGTAATTCCAGCCTGTGGTCAGATTTATAAGCTCGGTGAGAGCGCTGGCATCCATGAAGCCTAATCCGAACATGCACATACCGCTGCAAGATACGACATGCATCAGGTCTTTGCCCATTTTGTTGGCTGCGCCACGGCCAGCGATAGACTGGCGGTCAAAGGTGGGGAATTCCATGCCGCTGGCGGGCTTGGTACTGTAGTTGCCTTGGGTATGGCGAGCCGGCGTGCTGTCAACATAGGAGATGGCATAGTTCATAAACCGCTTCGGGTCGTGCATTGGTACTTCCTGACCATGTATGTGGATGGCGAACTCTTCGGCTCCTTTGCCTATTTGCTGTGCTGCCATCTTGACTCCATCGGCAAGCACTTTTCCAATGCCCTCCCTCTTGGCCAGCTTTTCGGTCATCTCCACAATGGCTTTGTGGTTGCCCCATCTGAGCTCGATGCCATCGGTGTCCTTGTTGTTGATTAATCCATTCTCGTAGCATTCTATAGCGAAGGCTATTGTGGAACCAGCAGAGATGGTATCCAGTCCGTAGCGGTTACATATGTCGTTGACCTTTATTATAGACTCGAGGTTATCGTTCAAGCACATGGAGCCGAAAGACGCCAGAGTCTCGTATTCCGGCTTATGCACCTCCGGCGGATAGTTGTATTGACCTGTGCTCGGCTTCATCAGGCCGCCGCAGGCAACGGGACACTGCCAGCACCCATATTTACGCTCCTGCAAATTGATTACGCTCTGGTCGCTTATGGCTGTGGCATTGGGAAAATCGATTCCAGTCCCCTTCCAGTTTTTGACTGGAGCGTCACCGACCCGGACGAACGTTGCCATGCCGCCGCAGGTGCCGAATTGGCGGTATATCTCCACAGTGCCTCCCAGTTGTCCGAGGTACTTCGTCCTTGCCGCCTTAAGCTCTGTCTCGTGGGCTATAGGAACTTTTTGATTGCCACGTACAGCTATAGCCTTGAGCTTCTTTGACCCCATAACTGCACCCAGGCCAGAACGGCCAGCAGCCCTGCCCTTATTGTTGATGATGCAGGAGATGAGCGACTTACTCTCTCCCGATGGGCCGATGCAGGCAATCCTGACTTCATTACCCAGCTCAGCCTGAAGTAAAGATTCAGTTTCCCACGTATCCTTGCCCCATAATTTGTCTGCTTTTTTCAGTTCGGCTTTGCCATCATTGATGGAGAGGTAAACGGGGTCAGGTGAAATGCCTGTGACGAAGATGGCATCATAACCGGCGAATTTCAGATGTGGACCGAAATCACCTCCAGAGTTGGCATCTCCCCATGTCCCGGTGAGCGGTGACTTGCCCACCGCAATGTACCTCGAACCGAAGATGGCAGGTGCGCCGGTGAGGATACCGGTGGCCAGTCCCAGCATGGCATTCGGTCCAAGCGGGTCTATTTTGGCTTTCTGCTGACTGAATACTATTCTGGCGCCGAGACCATAGCCGCCGAGGAAATCCCGGTACATACTCTCTTCCTGAGACTCCTCCCATATCCTGGCTTTTGTCAGGTCAACGAAGAGAATTTTACCCATGTAGCCGCCAGCCATTGGTTCACCTCCTAAAACTTGATACGCAGTAAGCAGTGCCTACTTGGCTTTTTAAACAAGGCAGACAGCTTATTATACCTTGAAGTCTTAAGATGTCAATCTTGATTGGTAAATTTAGGATGTAGTGCGAGGCTAAAGCCTCGCCCGTAGGCCCCGCCCCGAGCGACCTTAAAAGGTCGCACTACATGTATGAACCTAGTTTCCTCCTCTCGCTTGACAGGAGAGAGCCGGGTGATGGTGAACACCCCTTCGTTTGACACTCAATCTGGCTTTCTGTTAAACTGCCAACAGGGTGGATAAGGAATCAACGGAGACCTTACCTACTGAAACTACGACCAAGGGACTGGTCGAAGTCTTCACCGGGGAAGGTAAAGGTAAGACATCGGCAGCTCTGGGAGTGGCTCTCCGTGCTCTAGGACAGGGCCTGCGAGTACACATCGTTTTCTTTATGAAAGGCGACTTCCCCTACGGAGAACAGAAAATACTGTCTGAGTTGTCCAACATTACTTTTGAGAGATTTGGCTTTCAGGATTTTGTTGATCCGGCTAATGTTAAGCCGGAAGAGAAAGAAGAAGCTCAAAAGGCTTTAGAAGCTGCTAGAAGAGCCATGCTCAGCCAGAAATACAATGTGGTCATCCTCGATGAGGCAAATGTGGCTGTGGCCTGGAAGCTGGTTGATATTGACGATGTGATAAAGCTAGTACGCGACAAGCCAGAAAAGGTGGAACTTATCCTTACTGGCCGTTATGCCGACCCGAGGCTGATTGAGCTGGCCGATTTGGTTACCGATATGGTTAAGGTAAAACATCCCTATGATAAGGGAGTGCTATCTCGCAAGGGTATTGATTACTGAGAGCACTAGCAACGCTTTTTTGTCATTCTGAGCCCCCTGGGCGAAGAATCTAGATTCTTCATCGCCCCGATGCAATCGGGACTCCTCAAAATGACAGGGCGAAGGGCTCGGGGTGACAGAGATTTGAAGGGAGGGATTGGAATGTTAGGGCAACGAAAGAAAGAAGAACTGGAAAGAAAAGCCAGTCAATGGGATGTCAAATCGCAACTTTTTTTGGAAAGACAGCATTCATTTGTCACCACCTCCGGCGTTCCCGTTGAGCGCCTCTACACACCACTCGACACTGCCGAAATGGATTATCTCCAGGACCTGGGCTTCCCCGGCGAGTATCCTTTTACCCGCGGTGTCCATTACACCGGCTATAGAGGCAAGCTGTGGACGATGCGCATGTTCGCTGGTTTCGGCTCTGCCGAGGAGACCAATGCTCGCTACAAGTATCTTCTGGAGCATGGTGAGACCGGGCTCAGCGTCGCCTTTGACTTCCCGACCTTAAATGGTTTCGATACGTCTGACCCTGAGGCCAGAGGAGAATTTGGCAAGTGCGGTGTGGGCATTTCTTCTCTGGCTGACATGGAAATACTGTTTGATGGCATTCCCATCGATGAGATAACTACCTCTATGACCATAAATGGGCCGGCTGCGGTTATCTGGGCGATGTATCTAGCTAATGCTCAGAAACAAGGCATTCCTCTGGAAAAGCTAGGCGGCACCATACAGAACGATATACTGAAGGAGTATATGGCGCAGAATGCCTTTATCTTTCCACCTAAGCCGTCTATGCGCCTTATCGTGGACACATTCGAATTCGGTATGAAGCGGGTACCACGCTGGAATACCATCAGCATCAGCGGCTACCACATACGTGAAGCCGGAGCTACCGCCGTCCAGGAGTTAGCTTTCACCTTAGCCGATGGTCTTGCCTATGTTCAGGCAGGCATCGACCGCGGGTTAAAGGTGGATGATTTCGCTCCCAGGCTCAGTTTTTTCTTCAACTGTCACAACGATTTCTTTGAGGAGATTGCCAAGTTCCGTGCTGCTCGCCGCATCTGGGGGAGGGAGATGAAGGAAAGGTTCAACGGTGGCGAACGCGCCCAATGGCTCCGCTTTCACACCCAGACTGCTGGCTGCTCGTTGACTGCCCAGCAGCCGGAAAATAACATCGTCCGCACCACTATTCAAGCTCTGGCCGCTGTCCTCGGTGGCACACAGTCCCTGCACACCAATTCCATGGATGAAGCTCTTGCCCTACCCTCGGAGAAAGCGGTGACCATTGCCTTGCGGACACAGCAGATTATCGGTCATGAAAGTGGCGTGGCCAACACCATTGACCCCCTTGGTGGTAGCTATTTTGTAGAGCACCTGACAAATCAGACAGAAAAAGCTGCGTATGAGTATTTTGCCAAGATAGACTCGTTAGGTGGAGTCATACCAGCCCTGGAAGCCGGCTTCTTTCACAGGGAAATCGCCGACTCGGCTTACCGCTACCAGCAGGAGATAGATAGCAAGAAGCGCACTGTTGTCGGCGTCAACGACTATGTTAGGGATGAGCCGATTACAATTCCCATTCTTGAAATGGATAAAGAAGGTGAGAGACGGCAACTGGAACGGCTCAGCCGACTGCGCCGAGAAAGGGACAACGAGCTGGTTTCGACCAGACTCGAAGCTTTGCGTCAGGTTGCTCTAGGCAACGAAAATCTCATGCCTTATCTCATTGATGCTGTAGGCGCCTATGCCACTTTGGGCGAAGTTTGTGGTGTGCTCCGCAAGGTTTTCGGCGAATACAGATTGCCGGCGATGGTGTAAACCAAGTCAAAAATCAAATATCAAAATGAGAATGTTTAGCAACATTGTAGCCCGTCGGGTAGGCGAGAGCATCTGCTCTTGCCTAGCGAAAGATTGGAGCGGATGCTCCAATCTACCCAGTGACATAAGCAGAGTTAATAAACACTCTCCATTTGTCATTTTGACTTTTTCCCGATTTATCGGGAAGAATCTCAGAGCCCCTTCGCTTCGCTCAGGGTGACAAGAGGGGCTCAGGACAACATAGGGGATAAGCAGAAAAAATAAAAGGAGGGCAAGATGAATTTAACTCTAAGTGTCATTAAGGCTGACATCGGTGGTTATGTCGGCCACTCCAGTTCACATCCGGATGTTCTGGATAAAGCCGAAAAGTGTATAGCAGCGGCTAAGAAGTCCGGGCTGCTCATCGACTACCACGTCACCAGATGCGGTGATGACCTTCAGTTGATAATGACTCACCAGCATGGGGAGAATGATGAGAAAATTCATAATCTGGCCTGGGACACTTTTGTCGCCTGCACCAACATAGCCAAAAAGCTAAAGCTGCACGGTGCCGGTCAAGACATGCTGGCTGATGCCTTCTCCGGGAATGTCAAGGGCATGGGCCCCGGGGTTGCTGAGATGGAGTTCAAGGAGCGCGACGCCGAAACCATAATTATCTTTATGGCGGACAAAACCGCCTCGGGCGCCTGGAATCTGCCTCTGTATAAAATTTTTGCCGACCCGTTTAACACCATCGGCCTGGTCATCGCTGGCAATATGCACGGCGGTTTTTCCTTCGAGGTTCACGATGTCAAGGAGAGCAAGAAGATAGTTTTCAATGCCCCTGAGGAAATCTATGATATGCTGGTTTTCCTTGGTGCACCCAGTCGCTATGCGGTTAAGGCTGTTTATCATCGGGAAAGCGGTGAAATAGCTGCTGTGTCTTCCACTCAGCGCTTGTCTTTAATGGCTGGCAGGTATGTGGGCAAAGATGACCCGGTGTGTATCGTCCGCTCTCAAGGGCAGTTCCCTGCTGTAGGCGAAGTTCTTGAGCCCTTTGCTCATCCCAATATTGTGGAGGGCTGGATGAGAGGTTCACACCACGGTCCATTGATGCCTGTAGCCGTTAGAGAGAGTAACCCAACTCGTTTTGACGGTCCGCCAAGAGTGATTGCTGCTGGCTTTCAACTTTCAGGAGGTAAACTGGTGGGGCCACTTGATATGTTCGATGACCCGGCTTTCAACAATGCCCGTCAACAGGCCAATGATATTGCTGATATACTACGTAGTCTTGGGCCCTTTGAACCTCATCGTCTGCCTCTTGAGGAGATGGAATACACCACCATGCCCCAGGTGATGAAAAAGCTCCAGGGAAGGTTCGAGAACATATAAATGGCTAATAGCCTGCAGGGAAAGAGATAAAGCTTAACAGGATTAACGGAATAATGAGCTACAGTGATTATCTGCAGGGGATGGAACCGAGATGTTCAAGATGCGGCTCTCAAGATAATCTTCAGCACCACCATCCAATTCCTCGGGAGCTTCAAAGGCATCTGGATATCCACTCTTTACATCCATTAAAAACTATTTTCGACGATACTGAGATAGTCTGCCAGACTTGCAACCACAAGGAGTATCTGGAATATAAGAGATTCTTCAAAACGTGCATGGAGTATTGGAGCGAAATCGAGTCTAGGCTTCCAGAAATAAAAGAGGCTGCCTTTCAAAGACCTTACTGTTATTGCGAGGCTTGTCGGCTAGTTCGCTGGTATTTGGCAGATTACACAGAGGAATTTCACGGCAGCCTAATTTAGGGAAAGAAAATGTCTAGGCTGCTTCTAGCTACTACTAACCAGGGCAAAATCCGTGAATATCGCCATCTTTTTACGAGCATCCCCTTCGAGCTGGTGACCCCAGCCGAGGAGGGTATAAATACAGCTGTGGAGGAAAATCATCCTAGTTATGAGGAGAATGCCAGGCTGAAAGCTATGGCATACGCCAGAGCAAGCCACCTTATTACACTAGCTG
>VGNY01000065.1 GCA_016865895.1 Chloroflexota bacterium
ACTAGACGAGTTCAGAACCTTAAATACCTTGCATTAGTGTGCTAGAATTGTGGCGACTGATTTCCTTTCAGATTATATGGGAGGTGCAGAAATGACCAACCAACGGGACAATGCAAATCTCGTGGCTGTTTGTGGTCTCTACTGTGGCGCCTGTCCTGTGTTTAAGGCTAGAGAGGACAGAGCGCTGGCTGAGAGAATCGCCCAGAATATGGGCATTTCCATTGAAAAAGCGAGCTGCCTGGGTTGCCGAGCCGAAAAAGGCCGCATAAAGCACATGGGGGAGCCCGTGTGCCCCACATATCAATGTGTAGAGCAAAAAGGCTTACAATTCTGTTACCAGTGCCAGGATTTCCCCTGCCTCAAGCTGGCACCATGTGCTGACAAAGCCCAAACGCTGCCGCATAACACCAAGGTCTACAACCTCGTGCTATTGCAAAAGCTTGGATTAGATAAGTGGCTACGGATGGCGCCGCAGCTCTGGAGTCAGTACTTCAGGGGTAAGAAAGAGCGTGGCGGGGACGAGTTGAAAGTCTAGTCTTTTACAAAGGAGAATCCCTGTTCCCTCTCCCTGGACAGAAAGATTAAGGTGATAGTTTCGCTAATTCCCCTTCACTTTAACTCTCTCCCTCCAGGGGAGAGAGAATCTCCATTTATTTCCTCTCCCTTGACGGGAGAGGCACAAGGTGAGGGTGATGAAAGGAAAAACTGATTGGAGGTGTATCTTATGTCTTGTTACTTTCGCCATCTAAATGAAATCTTCGATGCGGCAGGCATTGCGGTCACCCCTAGCAACAGAAAACAAATCGACCATGCCATTCATCAAATAGTCGGGGTTAGCTACAAAGACTGTCCCCAAGCCTGGAAAAGGCTAAAACAGCAGATAATAAGCGATGAACAGAAGCGGCAGGAGTTTATCAAGAAGCTCAAGACTGCCCTGGATTAAGAACGAGGTGGACTTTAAATGGAAATATACGCTATCACACCAGCTCTCAAGCTACTAAATCTTCAGCCGCCGATACCGGGATGCAAGAAATTCATCGGAGCTTATCTGTTCCACAACGAAAAGAGCGTCATCATAGATGTTGGGCCAAAAGCAGCCATACCCAATTTACTTCAGGCCTTAACCGAAATCAGTCTGAACCCCAATGAAATTGACTACATCGTGCTGACACACATTCATATAGACCATGCCGGCGGAGCCGGGACAGCAATCAAAGAAATGAGCAATGCTAAAATCATAGCTCATAGTCGAGCTATCTCGCATCTGGTTGCCCCAACAATGCTGTGGCAGGCCAGCCTCAAAACATTAGGCGAGACCGCGATTAAATACGGTGAAATCGAGCCAGTGCCTGAACACAGAATTACGGCTGCCACAGACCAGATGAAGCTCGACTTAGGCCATGGCCTGATGCTGGAGATATACCTTACTCCAGGACATGCTCCTCATCACTTAAGCATCTTCGATAGGGCAAACGGGGTGTTAATAGCTGGCGAAACGGCTGGAGTATGTATTGAGGGTGCTGTCAGGCCGGCAACGCCGCCACCCTTCAAACTAGAAGAGGCTCTATCTTCTATAGACAAACTCATCGACCTTGAGCCGCAAAAGCTGTGCTACGGTCACTTCGGCTGCTACGATGACGGAGTCGAAAGACTAAAGTCTTACAGGGAAAAACTCTTATATTGGCACAAAGCTGTTAACTTGGCAGCTAAAGCCGGGAAAAGCCCGGAAGATATCCTGGCACTGCTTAGAAAAGAAGACCAGAGCCTGAGCTACCTCGGCCGATTAGACAGAGAGGAATACGCCCGGGAATTTGCCCTATTTATTAACAGTATAAACGGTCTGGCTGGGTCTGCCCAGAAGCACTGATGCTTGACTTGGAGGTTCGGATGTTCTACCATCGGCACAGACGTGGAAAATAGCCCACTGCAGACTTGCCAAAGTTGAAATCGCGGCTAAAAACTTCGTTAGAGGAGGGGTGAGATGAAACTGGATGTCATCAGCAAAAAACCAAAACGTGACGTTCGCCCAACGCCAGTCCTGTTCGTACACGGTGCCTGGCATGGTGACTGGTGCTGGGCAGAGTATTTCCTGCCCTACTTTGCCCAGAATGGTTACCATTCTTATGCCCTGAGCCTGCGTGGCCACGGCGCCAGCGAGGGGCGACAAAAACTCCGTTGGACGCGGATTCGCGATTACGTGGCCGATGTAGCCCAAGTGGCAGCACAGTTACCCAAGCCGCCCGTGCTGGTGGGACATTCAATGGGTGGCTTCATTGTGCAGCATTATCTAGAATCACATAAAGCGGCTGCGGCTGTATTGTTGGCGGCGGCTCCACCTCAGGGCGTAATCACCACCACTCTGCGGATTGCTGGTCGCCACCCTCTTGCCTTTTTAATAGCGAACCTGACCTTACGGCTGTATCCTATCGTTGGCACGCCCAAACTGACTCGAGAAGCCTTTTTTTCTGAAGAAATGCCTGAGGAGAAAGTGCAATCATACTTCGCCCGCCTGCAAGACGAATCCTATTGTGCTTATCTGGAAATGATGGGGCTGGACTTACCACGACCTAAAGCGATCAATATCCCAATCCTGGTGCTGGGCGCTGCCAGGGACACCATCTTTATCACCCGCCAGGTCGAGGCAACAGCGCGAGCCTATAATACCAAATCCGAAATCCTCCCCGATATGGCCCATGACATGATGCTGGAGGCCGGTTGGCAAACTGTTGCCGACCGGATAATAAGCTGGCTAAAAGAGCAAGGACTGTAACTCTGCCGGTTTGAATGGCACGCCCTCAAGACCTCATTTCATTTAGGTAGCACACCGACTCCCAGCACGTGAGGGCCAACGTGAGTGCCTATAACCGGGCTTATCTTCATCCAATAGATGCGGTCTTTGGAGAACCGAGAATAAAGTCGTTCGGCTAATATCTTGGCTTCATCCGGTGTAGCGGCATCTTCTATAGCTACATCTTCAACATCAGGAAAGCTGGTAACAAAGTCACACAAATAATCTATCGCCTTGGCTCTGGTGCGAACCCTGGTAACTCCCTCAGTAATGCCATCCCTTATGATTAGAATGGGGTTCACCTTCAGCGCCGACCCGAGGAACGCTCGAGCGGTGCCAATGCGTCCTCCCCTCCTCAAATACTCCAACGTGTCGAAGGCCATGCGGAAGTCCACCCGATTCATGCTGCTATAAACGACATCAATCACATCGTCAAGACTCGCCCCTGCTCTGGCTGCCTTGGCCGCAGAGATGACAATCAATCCTAGCCCGACAATCGCCGAGAGGGAGTCAATCACTTCAATCCGAACCTTGCTCTTGCTCATCTCCTTACCATCTACCGCTGCCTTATAAGTAGCACTGAGTTTGGAGGAAATGGTTATAGTCAGGATTTCATTTGTCTGTTTTGCCAGTTTGTCATAGACTTCGGCAAAAGTACCCGGTGCCGGTGCTGAAGTGGTGGGCAAAGTCTTACACTGCGATAGCCTTCGGTAAAAATCTTCGGTCGTCAGGTCAACACCATCCCGATAGGTCTCAGAGCCGAAGTGGACATTCAATGGCACCACGGTGATTCCTAGCTCACCGGCTATATTAGGTGTCAAGTCAGAGGTACTATCAGTAAAACCTTTACCGCCATGGCTTCCCCCCCTCCTGTTTAATCTAATCTGTATCTTCACCAACCGAAACCATCACTCTTTGCGGGAGCCCCCTGTGACTAAATTAGCCCCCGACATGAGTCTGCTAACCACCGCGCAAAAATCCTGCCACTCAATCGAGCGGCTAGCTAAGAACTGCCGCCCTTTCTCTGTTATCTGATAGTACCTTCTTCCTCGGTTCCGAGTAACCTGCCGCCACCTGGAGCTGACCAGCCCGTTTTTCTCCAGCCGGAGAAGTGAGGGGTAAATCGTGCCTCCCTTGAGCTTAAGGTATCCCTCGGTTCTCCGCTCCAGCTCCTTGACAATCTGGTAGCCGTACATAGGCAACCGGTTAATAATAGACAGAATGATGGGGTCAATAAGCCCTTTCAGCAGTTGTTGAATGTAAGCCAATTTAGTCTCCCTAAATACCTCGTGCTGCTATGCCTTGCACTATAATCTATTATAATACCAATTATTCGCCAGGTCAATACTCGCGTAGCAAGATTCTTCGCGGAGTTTACACTGTTGTAGATTCTTCTCCCGATAAATCCCGATAAGTCGGGATAAATCGGGATCAGAATGACATAAGGCGAAGGGCTTAGAATGACAGATGGTCCCTGGCAGACCTTAAGGGCTGCGCTGCAAGTTAGTTAATTTTTCTGGACGAACAGCGTGTACTTAAAACTTAGAAAAGGCCTCTATGCTTTCTATTGTGCTCCGGCCAATAGATGAAGCTTATTGCAAATGGCTGTTGCTCCTTCTATTATTTGATTTATTATGTCCTCAGCGCTTTCAATTGTCTTAATCATCCCGCTGATCTGTCCTGCAACTACAGTTTGTTTCTCGGGATCACGCTGCGATAGCTTTCGAATCTCAGTGGCGAAAGCCGCCAATTCCTTGTCAGCCGCGCCCTGTTTCCTCAATTGCAGCAATTTCTCAATCTCCCTGTCCAGGAGCACTCGAACCGGCTTTCCTGTGAGCATCGCTTCGACAACAGTATCCTCCTCTGAAGCCTCAAGAATGCTGCGTTTCTCAGAAGGGCCGACATCAGCTTCGTGAGTGGCATAGAAGCGAGTGCCCATTTGAATGCCGCAGGCTCCTAAAGCAAGGGCAGCCACAAATCCTCGACTGTCACCTATTCCTCCGGCAGCAACTACAGGTACCTTTACAGCATCAATCACTAAAGGTATCAAGGGCAGGCTGGCAATCGTTCCGACATGGCCGCCAGCTTCACAGCCCGAAGCAATCACGGCATCAGCTCCTTCTTCCACAACGCGGATGGCATGTCTGACGGTAGGCACTACCGGCAACACTTTGATGTTATGTTGTTTTAGCCAGGAGACAATAGGTGTAGTTGGGTCACCGCGCCCGGTAGTTGCTATATCAACGCCCTCATCAATGACTATCTTCGCGCGGCTCTCGGTAAAGGCACGACCCATCGGCACAATATTAACAGCGAAAGGCCTGTCCGTAAGAGTCCGAGTCTCTGCTATACTCTGGCGTAGCTTCTCAGGGGATACTCCGAAGGTGGGCAGTACTCCCAGACCTCCAGCATTAGAAACAGCGGCGACTAAGCGAGGACCACCAACTCTTGTCATAGCACCCTGAATAATCGGGTACTTGATGCCAAGTAAGTCGCAGAGCACTGTGTGAAACAAGTTCTCATCTTTCATTGCATCTGCACCCCCATATAGCGGGACATTGTCCAAGACCCCGACCTCTTAATAATCTGGAATTCCGCTGCGGCTTCGGCCCCATCTCTGCTTGATGACTCAGCCTGACTAAACCATATACCAAGATTTTGTCCAACCATCAAAACCTAGCTATCCCACACCAACTACAGCTATACCGCCTTTGCCCCATATAGACTCTTATTCTTGTAGCCTGAAACAGGCCAAATCTAAAAAGCTTTTATGCCTAGAAGTTCCCTCCCCACGATGAGTTTCTGGATTTGCGTAGTGCCGTCGGGAATAGCAAAGACCCTCGCATCTCTGAAATAGCGCTCTATGGGAAGCTCCTCATCAAGCCCAGCAGCACCATGAATCTGGATTGCTTTGGAGGTCACATCGATAACCATCTCGCAACCCAATGCCTTGGCCATGGAAGACTCCTTAGGACAGCCCACGCCCTTATCCAAAAGGGCCAAAGCACGAAGCGCTAAGAGGCGAGCAGATTCTGTATTTATAACCATGTCAACAATCATTTCCTGGATCATCTGAAAACTACCAATAGGCTTACCAAATTGCACTCTCTCCTTAGCATAAGCTATCGAGGCATCGATAGCAGCCTGAGCCAGACCACATGCCCTGATACCCAGCATAGCCCGCCCGAATTGAAGGTCTCTCTGTAACCTCTCCCTTGATGTGGCTCCATCGAACTCACGTCGGTTCTCCTTGGGAACCCGGCAGTCAGCAAAAGACAATTCAGCGAACGGGTTAGCTCGCCATCCTAACTTGTGTATCTCCTTGACCGCAAAGGGAGACTGGCTCTTCTCTACCAGGATGCGAGATAAGCCGAGACTTCCCTTGCTCTTATCTGTTACACACAGAACATCGGCCACATCAGCAATTGGCCCATTAGTTACCCATGTCTTCGTACCATTTATCACATACTCATTGCCATCAAGAATAGCTGTGGTTTGTATGCCTGAAGGGGCACTAGACCCTACATTGGGTTCTGATATGGCTGCACAACTTATAATATCTCCTGACAGTGCTCGACTTAGGTATCTCCTTCTCTGTTCATCTGTGCCAACTCTTGTTAAAGACAGAGGCAACACACCGGTTAGATGAACCATGCTGGCCAAACTGGGCCAGGCATAAGATAGCTCTTCAAATAGAAGACCATTAGAAACGAGGCTCAGTCCCAAACCACCGTATTCTTGAGGTATAGGTCCAACTACATAGCCCAAAGGAAGCAACATCTTTGTGAACTTGGTTGCCTCTTCTTTGCTGAATGGTCCTCGCTTCTCATATTCATTAACTATGGGGGCTATTTCTCGGCTTAGAAAGTCCCGCGCTGCCTTTTTCATCATCTTCTGCTCTTCACTAAATTCAAACTCCATTTGTTTCTCCCTGCTCTACTTTTTGAATTACCGGACAGTTCATACGTGTCTAGACACACACTAACACAGCGGGCATGACCTCGCTATGAATGAGATGCAAATTCCAGGATTATCTTTTGAGAATTGTAACTGAACTATTGGGGCCAGCACCCATGCTATGAGACAAGCCAATCTTAGCACCCTCAACTTGCCTTTGCCCTGCCTCCCCACGCAGCTGCAAGAATATCTCGTATATTTGCCCTAGAGCAGTAGCTCCTAATGGGTGACCTCTAGACATAAGCCCTCCGTCAGTATTAACGGGAAACCTCCCATTTATGTCAAAAGCTCCTTCTCGTAGCAGGTGCTTGGCCTCTCCGGTTTTGCAGAACCCTAACTTCTCGAGGTCCCACAGTTCACCGGGTGACATAGTATCATATGCTTGGACTACATCCATGTCCTCAGGACCGTAGCCCGAGATTTCCCAGGCTTGCTTAGCTGAAAGCTCAGTTGTACCCAAGGCAGGCGGGTGCTTGACACTGGTTATGCCACCGCCACCAAGTGTTCCCTCTCCATATACTCCCGAAGTCAGGACTGAAGCCGCTACTTTTATCACCTTGCCTCTTGATTTAAGCTTGTCCTTGCTGCAAAGAATAGCTGCCGCAGCTCCGTCGGCAAGAGGACAGCAGTTAAGCAAACGCAGCGGATACGCAACCATGCGAGAATTCAGCACTTCTTCAAGAGTAACAGGCTCCTGGAAGCGCCCGTTGGGATTCAAAGCACCATTCTTACGATTCTTCACAGTGACTCTGGCGAAGTCTTCTATCGTAGCACCAGTCTTCTCCATATACTCTATGGTCTGGTTTGCATAGTTTGCGGGTTGAACATTAAAGCCCAACTTTAGCTCCCAAGGACGAAACGCAGTACTCGGTATGGGACCACGAGGCATTTTCTCCATGCCAACTGCGAGAACGATATCATAAATATCAGCAGCTACTGATTCATAAGCAAGCTTAAATGCTGATGAGCCGCTGGAGCAGGCATTCTCCACATTGACAATTGGTATCCCGGTCAGACCTACCTCCCTAATAGCCTGGTGACCAGAACCTGTCCCTTGGTAGACACTGCCACAAAACGCCGCCTGTATATCCCTCCATTCCATACTGGCATCCTTCAGTGCGTTCAGTATGGCTTTGGCCCCGTGCTCATACCACTCCATATCAGGATAAACCCCCCACTTAGTAATACCCATACCAGCTACTATGACTTCTCTCATCTCACTTATCGGTTTCATCAATTAAGCCTCTTTTCTCGGGTCACTCTTGACTGGTCTAAACTTAAAAGTTGCGACTACATTACCTTCGTCGTCGTCACAAAGCTTCTCCACAATCATCTCTGCATCCATGCCCACTTCAAGTTTCTCAGGAACAGACTCTGTTAACAAAGACACTATCCTGATCCCCTCTGGTAAATCCACGCAGCCATATGCATACGGAACTGGCCCTCTATAATACCCTCCTCCGGGCTGTTGCATAACAACGCTAAAACTGTGGATCCTACCTCTCCGGCTCAGTTTAATATCCTCCAAGTTTTCTTGCTGACAGTACACGCACCTCCCATCCATCTTCCTGGGGAAGTAAAGCTCTCCACATTGGATGCACCTGCTGCCAATCAATTGCGGTTGTTCGTTTGGAGACGAGGGAGTTGTCCACAACCCCTCCTTTACCGGAATCACCTTTTTCTCGGCTGGCTCCATTATTTTAATCTCCTTTTACTCTGTCGTAACTAGACCGCCAAAGTCAGGCCTATTGCCCTTTGAATACTGGTTTTCGCTTCTCTGAAAAAGCCTTTAGCCCCTCTTTGTAGTCCTCGGTGAGACTCACCAGGGCAGCACACTTTGCTTCATAGTCCAGCCCTTGAGCCAAACTCATTTGGCTACCATCATTAATCGCTGCCTTGACAAGTTTCAGCACAATAGGCGGTCGCTCTTTATAAATATTTGCCAGCTTTTTTGCTTCACTCAATAATGACTCAGTAGGCACCACCTTATTGACTAAACCAATGCGCTCAGCCTCACGGGCATCTATAGGGTCACCGCTAAAGATCAACTCTTTAGCCTTTGCGATGCCTACGATACGGGTAATTCGTTGAGTTGAACCGCCTCCCCCGATAACCCCAATTCTAGAGTGGGCATCGCCAATCAGTGCATTTTCAGAGGCGATTCGGATATCGCAAGTGCAAGCCAACTCTAGCCCTCCACCCAAACAATAACCAGCAATGGCAGCTATTACTGGTTTGCCCATATCCTCAATCATGTGATAATAGCTGTAGGTCCTCTTTGGTGATATTTTATCCCACAATGTAACCGGAGCTGGTGATTCTTTGATATCTGCCCCGGCGCAGAAAACCTCGGTTCCCCCTGTCAGAATAACCACCCTTACCTGTTGATCCCTTCCAGCATCCGCCAAGGCATCTATCAGCTCATCACGCATCTGTACATTCACAGCGTTACGCTTTTCAGGTCGGTTAAGGGTAACAATGGCGATGCCGTCTTCCTTATCATAGACTATTGCTTCATAAGCCATTCAAGAGACCTCCTTTAGGAAACCATGGAATATCCGCCGCTAACGCTTAGGGTCTGCCCTGTTATGAAAGCGGCCCTGTCAGATACTAGGAAACATATAGCATTAGCCGCATCTTCCACTTCGCCCAAACGACCCAGAGGATACGCCTTTACCACCTTGGCAAGGAATTCCTCTTCGGTCATTTTGCCGCCCGCCATCTTTATGAAATCAGCTCGACTCCTGATGCCACCGGGTGTATTAGTTGCACCTAACGAGATGCAGTTAACGTTTATTCCATAACGGCCTACCTCCTGTGCCAGGGACTTGGTGAATGCCACCACACCAGCTTTAGCCGCTGCGTAAACACAATTCCTTGGTTCACCTACCTTCGCAGCATCAGAAATAACAGTTGCTATTTTGCCCCTTTTCTGCTCCACCATGTGATTTATCACTGCCCTAGTGCAATTCAAAGGCCCGTAAAGATTCAGATGAACAGAAAAATCCCAGTCATCCCTCGTCGTTTCAAGGAAGCTTTTCCGTTCACCTCGCCCCGGGACATTAACAAGTATGTCAATCTTCTTGAATTCATCCAGTGTCTTCTGAATTACCTCATTTACTTGGTCTTGGTTTGTAACATCCAACTGAAAAGACAAAGCTCTGGCACCCAACTGCTTCACCTCGTTAGCCGTACTCTCTGCCTTAGGATAATCTATATCAGCAACGGCGATGTCTGCCTCCTCTTCAGCGAGCATTAAAGCCACTTTTTTGCCTATCCCTTCACCCCCTCCTGAGATAAATACCGAACTACCTTTTACTCCTAGGTCCATTCTATAACTCTCCTCTACTATAATTTCTTGATTTCTCCTAGAGAATAACCAACCGAAGTCCGAATTTCTTCAATATCCTCTCTCAGCCTAGCGACGGCGAACCTGACCGACTCGGCGTCTCAGGAAGATTCACACTCATTTCTCCAAAGTATATGCGGCAATAGAAATATAGTGCCCATCCGTGCCTTCAAATGTTGCGTATTTGCTCCCACCCCATGAGCTTCTTTTTCATACACTTTCTGCCACCTTCTTTTGCCTTTAGAGCAAATAACAAGAACACTCAAACTATTTCCCTGTATATTTAGCAGCTCGCTTCTCAAGGAAAGCCTTTGCCCCTTCCTTCTGGTCCTGAGTGCCAAAACACAGGGCAAACAAATCCGCTTCACATTCAACGCCGACCAAAAACGGGGTCTCCAAAGACTTATTGACCGCAAGCTTGGCAAATTTTAAAATAGCTGGACTTTTGCTCTTGAGCTTCTTAATCACCTCATCAACCGCTTCCCTCAGCTTGTCTGCGGGGACAACCTTGTTCACCAAGCCAAGTCGCAGGGCTTCCTCAGCTGTAATAGGGTCACCAGTGAAAATCATCTCTTTGGCTTTCTTTTCCCCCACCAGCCTGGGCAACATCTGGGTGCCAGCTCCGCCGGGTATAACACCAACACTTATCTCCGGTTGCCCAAATCGAGCGTTCTCCGAAGCTATGATTATGTCGCAGCCCATAGCTATTTCACAGCCTCCACCTAGAGCCAGCCCGTTCACCATTGCTATTACCGGCTTGGGGATCTCTCTTATGAACGTATATGGCCTTTTTGACCCTTTTGTTTGGCTGACAACACTAATGGGCGTCCAATCCATAAACATAGTGATATCAGCACCGGCACTGAAAGCTTTATCACCTGCCCCGGTAAAAACGATGACCTGCACCTCATCGTCGTCTTTGGCATCCTCCAGAGCAGCAGTAACCTCACTCAGCAAAGCCTGGTTTTGAGCATTAAACTTCTCAGGCCGGTTAAAGGTTATCCAGGCGACATTATCCTTTTTCTCATATATGATTGTCTCGAACTTCATTCTATGCTCCTTTCCATCTATTTGGGATTTTCTATTTCAACTCACGACGCGGTATCATGATACCTCATCGCACTTGTGACCGATAATACATCTGATAACACCTGGTTGTCAATATCGCGCTGTGCCTCTCTATTTCATTGAGGAAGGCTATAATCACAAGAGGCTTCGTTGGGCACTTGGATACCGCTCACCGAATGACTTCGAAGGGCAACTGCTTATTCAAAAGAATACCAGCGTACCCTGCAATACTCTCCTAACCTTATATGTCCAACCATAAAGGTGCAGTCCAAAAAGGCTAGAGGCTCCGCAGTCAGGTTCCAAGTTAAGGCATGGTGTAAGAACCAGTCAGATAAAACAGTAGCCGGCACAGCTACTGTTCTGGTTTTGTAGACCTATGTTAGTCTAACCCGGCAATTCTTTTGGCGAGCTTTTTCTTGAACTCCCAGTCAGTTTCGCGTTCGATTATTATCCGCTGAGTCTGAGGTGAGCCAGCACCATGAATAGACTCTACTAACAGGCACACTGCCCCAGTCCCCAGGGTCATGCTTTCAATAAGGCGTATGATGCGAAAGCGGACTTCACTTGGTATGTCAGCCACACCTTCTAAGTACTTTTGCACGTATCGCCCTACCTCAGGGTGTTTGAACTCTCTTTCTGATGGCAGAGTACCTAAAATACCACCAGCAACGTCTTGGGCTAAGCGTACTATTTCAAAAGGAAGACGAGTGACATGGAGTTTGCACACATTTGCCAGAAGCGAATTTACCGCGTAGCTACCACTAGGGAGTTCATGACCTTCGGCTGAGCTGGCGATTCCAGCAGCGTAAAGCGTTTCAGTGAGGTGGGTCATCTCAACGAGCTTATCCCGAACATGGGACGCCGTGCGCGTTCCCTGAATCTCAGCGATCAGGGTAGCGGCACCAACGAGGACGTCAGCCACCCCAGATTTGCAGCCCCCATAACTAGCGCGATGAAAAGCAGCAAACTGCTCTACCAGACGACGGCAGAACTGATATTCCCCTTTGAGAAAAACACGCTCACACGGAACAAAAACGTTATCAAAAATGATTAGAGCCTCCTGACCACCAAAATTAATATTGCCGATGTCCATACTGCCAGTCTCCAGTCGGCGTGTGTCGGATGGCTGACGCCCATAAATAAAAAACATTCCTTTGGTGTCATTGGGAACTGCAAAAGAAATCGCATAATCCTTTTCTTCAGCTCCCATGGCTCTTGTTGGCATTACCAGTGCCTCGTGAGAATTGACAGCACCGGTAATATGTGCCTTGGCACCACGGACAACTATGCCATTTTTGCTTTCCTTGACTATCCTTAAATACTGGTCAGGTCTCTTTTGCTTGCTCGGTGACAGACTCCGGTCTCCCTTAGGGTCAGTCATAGCGGCCGAACAAACCAGGTCTTCTCCCTGCATATATTCCAGGAAAGTATTAAATCTCTGGTGGTACTTGGTACCCATTGCCTTGTCTACCTCGTAAGTGACTGCTGACATGGTATTTAGGGCATCAAGCCCAGCACATCGCTGGAAACAGGATGCTGTCTTTTGCCCCATTACCCTCAGCATCTTAACTTTCTTTTTCAAGTCATCTGGGCTCTGTTGGATATGGGTAAACCGATTGATAACTTTGCCGGTGAGATGCGACGTAGCTGTGAACAGGTCTCTGTAATCAACCTCGTGAGCCAATTCATAAGTCATAGCTATAGAGTTAATAGAAGGTCGGATGACAGGATGAGAAATCCAGTCCTTTATCTGATCACCGAAGAGAAAAACCTTTGTCCCTAGTTTGCCAAGACTTTTTAAGTAATCATCCTTGGTCTTAAGTGCCATGTTTTACCCTCCAATATTACGGTCATTTTCTAAATCATACCACAAATCAAGATTACAAATCACAAAAACCATAGACATAACGCATAGATGTGGCATAGATGTTGAGCGAGTTGGGAAACTAAAGAGCGAACCTGTGAATACAAAAAGGTGGGGAGGGGGCTAAGAGAAGAAATCGGGAAGCCGCTACTAACCGAGCAAACCAGCCGTGTAGGCTGCCGAGGTACAACGTGTTGAAGGTGTGGTTTTTATTCCGAAAGATGAGGTGGAATTAGCCAAGAGAGGACGGAAAGCAAAACGCACATACTAGTAGTCTCATTATAGAATAGATGAATTACTGTTCACCAGTGTAGCCATTTAATTATAAGACTATTAGTAACTCAGTTTATGATGGGTGTACTAGTCGCCTCCACGGCATTCACAGGTTTAACCGGGGTGGTGACCAGTGTTAGCTTGATTCTTGGACTTGGGGATGATAGACAAAGCCCCATGTTCGGAAATCCTCGTCAATTTATCTAAAATTAATCATGTTTTTCCGACTGCTTCCTTTACAGCGCAATTGGTCTTGTCTGCAATTGGACCATTCACCTATTGGGGAATAATTGCAAAGCGAGTTTCGCAATAAGCTCATTATTGGAAGAAGCACTTTAAGCGGGGGGAAACCAAGGCGAAGATTCACCAGTGGGCAACCAGATAAGTGTGAGCTCTTAAGTTCAAACTGCTAAGACTTCTAATGTTACAGTCTCAATTCTTGAGCTAATATCTCTCGATGGAAGTCAGCATCGCCAAGCATGAGTTCAGCGGCTTT
>VGNY01000066.1 GCA_016865895.1 Chloroflexota bacterium
TTGATAGTATAGCTTTGGAGCGAAATGATGTTTTCCCATCATAGGCTGTTTCCTCCTCTATGGGGGCACACAGCCCACTTCAATCATATCACCTGCAAAGGCTCAGGTCGAGTTCGGCAACAGCCCCCACTGACTATGTACACACTATATCTTGCTGTACTTCATGTGCTTACCAAAGAAGTCCGCCAGTAGTTTGGAAATCTCTGTACTTAATGGTGTTACAGTACCACCATTAGAATGTACATATCGCTGCTGGTATTGGTTCGGATTTCCCGACACTGATGCTTGATTGTAAGGTGGCTGATTATACTGTTGCCATTGCTGGTCAAGATACTGATAATCATACGATTGAGGCGGCATTTGTTGTATCACACAGCTTAAGTTGATACCGCAATTGCCACAAAACCTATAATCGCAAGCAACCCGTGCCCCACACCCAGGACAGAAATTCATCTGCCACATCAACGTTAACCCTCTTCTTACGACTCACTAATCCATAATTTTGCTCAAATGTGACTTAGAAACTTTCTAATGCTCTGCCCCTTTAGAATAGTTAGTCTACTCGCTCTTGTCGGCAGGTAATACAGTTTTCGCCTTCAATTGTTTTTCCAAATTCATCGCTTCGTTCCAGTCCAAACTACCCAGTTCATCAATATATTCCAGTGTTTGCTGCTCGGAAAGAGCATAGGTGGTGAGGCCATCACTATTGTGTTGGGCTGTAAGAATGCCTTTTCCAACCAAGTTTGTAATTGCATCTCTTAAGTTAATTGTTGAAGTATCCAGGGCTCTAGCGATAGTGTGCAGACTTAATTTTGCCTTAGGATGTCTTCCCCAGAAACGGAGTAGCTTGAACTGCATACCAGTGCAATTGATATCTTTGAGAAATGACAGCAGGTCGTAATCTGCTATTCGGCTTATTCTATAATCAGTTATTGTGTCCATCTTCTCCTTCACTCACCGATATAATGATGATAGCATGAGAATATTAATTTCTAATTAAGATTTTGAACCAAGAATTGTGCTCTATTTGTTAAACGAATAATACAGCCAAAGGTTTATAACCATGGCTGTGCATCAATAATCAGAGGCGGAATAGCTATGGCAATCCCACGTACCCCATGTCATCTTGAGGGAGCGGAGCGACTATCTCTTTCACTGAGCCGCTGTGACCATTTCCCGAACTTTCTTTCCAGAAGAAGGAGCCAATGTTGGCTTCGCGGCGGTTGTTCACTACCCATTAGGCGTCTGCCGAGTAAGAATAGATGAAATGTGTCCTTCACTCATCTGCTATGGCAATTTCTGCGCTACTCAGAATTGACAGGTATCTACGTGCCATGCTATTCTGCCCTCTCAGAACAACAGGAAAAATTATCTATTCCCACGGAATCAAAGCAAATGGATAATCAGGCATCGAAAGAGGAATTGAGGTTGGCCCTCAATGCACCCAATATCATAACCGCAGTGCGCGTTGTCATGGCTGGTATCATTGTCTGGCTCTTGTGGCAAGGAGAATTCCTGGCGGCGGGCATTCTAATCCTCATTGCTGCGGCTACTGACGGACTGGATGGCTTACTGGCCCGTAGACTTGGGCAGTCAAGCCTGGGCGGGGCAATTTTCGACCTGGTGGCCGACGAGGTATTGTTTATGCCAAGCCTGATTCTAGCCATAATCGCAGGGCTATTTTCAAGGGCAGACGGCCTGATGCCCTTCAATCCCTATCCGTATGCGGTGCTTGCGCTTGCCGGAGGAGTTGCGGTGCTTGCAGGCATAGGCACATATCTTTGGAAACGCCGGACTCGCACCCTCGAGTTTCCCACTCCCACAGGTGTGGCCAGGGTTAACTTCTGGTTTTGGCTGGCACCACTGGTGGTAGCCGTTTTTGGCATTGGTCCTGACTGGGTGCTTGCTGTTCTAATGTATCTGGCAATTATCTCGACCGTGCTCACATTCTACTCCTACCTCAAGAAGGGCAGCTACGTCTTTACCGACTGACCTTATACCCATCTTGCTCGCCAGATTATCGACCTTTTGACTGCCAGCTTCAACACCGAGCAGCATTACTAGCCGAAAAGTCAACTCGTACTTTTAGACCAGGGTTTTATAGCAGCTAATTTACTATCACCAAACATTGTGGCTGCCACCAGACAGCTAGCCAAAGAACACAAGTACATCTCCACTTTCTTTTTGCACTGCTGTCTCCGCATCGGCTACCCTAGAACCACCCGCTTATAAAAAAGCTGGAGGAAAGCTCCGGGTTCTACACTTACTTTGCAGGGTAAGTATTGCTATAATGACAACAAGTTAAAACACATTTCATAATTCTATGAGCGTGGTAAAACCATGGTAGAGATATTACGTGATAAGAGTCTAGCAACAAGATTCCAGATAATGGTTGAAATAGCTGATGGTGGCCCTGATATTCAACAAAAGAAGATAGCGGCCAGGCTGGGTGTCACACCACAGGCGGTATCAGAGCATATTCGCCGGTTGGTGGATGATGGATTGGTCATTTCAACCAGCCGCTCCAGTTATAGAGTGAGCACCCACGGGGTAAACTGGATGCTTGAAGTGCTCAGGGGGCTGCAAGACTATGCCTCTTTTGTGCAACAGGCTGTTACTAATATTACTGTGTGCGCTGCCATAGCCGAATCTAACATAACTCACGGCCAGAGGGTGGGGTTGAAAATGAAGGACGGGTTGCTCTTCGCCACCACACAAACTGATGTGGAAGCTAGAGGTACCGCTGTATCTAGTGCCAAACAGGGTGAGGATGTGGGCATCACCGAGATTGAAGGCTTGATAGCATTGACCAGAGGCAAAGTAACCATCTTACAAGTACCTGCAATTCAGAAAGGTGGGGTAAGACGAGTTAACTTGAAGTGCCTGCAAGCTCATATTGATAAAAGCCAAAGGGTCGCAGCGCTTGGCATCGAGGCATTGGTCGCACTGAGAAAAGCTGGAATCGAACCACATTATCTGTATGGCGTAACAGAAGCAATAGTTGAAGCTGCCCACTGCGGCCTGTCCTCGACCATTGCCTGCACCAGTGATAATATTTCTAACCTCATCAGAAGGCTAGAAGAAGAAAACCTAGATTACCAAATTCACGATTTAGCCCGAAAATCGGTGTAATCTTTCTCCATAGGGCTACCAATTCCATAAAAATTCCACAAGAGCCCAAGAGCTAGCCTTTAAAACTATTGACAGGCAGAACTCTTACTGCTAAACTATCAACCAGAATTGATTAAAAACAATTCTGTTTGAATATGATGAAGACGGGGATAATCGTTCTGGCTCATGGCAGTCGTGGGGAGCGAGGGGGGGTTGATGTTGCTGAAGCCCTTAACAAGATTACTCGCGGAGTAAAAGCTTTTCTGCCACCTGAGGTCAAGGTTATTGGCGCCACGCTTCAATTCAATCACCCCAGCCTAGACGAGGCAGTAGAGTCTCTGGCGGCACAGAAGGTAAGTCGGGTGATAATCATGCCCTACTTTCTTTTTCTGGGACAGCACATTACTGAGCATGTCCCCAAACTCATTGAGCGATTTAAGTGTCTCTACCCAGAAATACAGTTTACGGTCTCAGATAACCTCGGAACTGATGAATATTTTATTGACCTTGTGGCAAAACGAATAATAGAGGCTGCTCCCGAGCTTTTGCCCAGACTTCACGTTTCATCTAGCGCTCCTGAAAGCATCGAGCAGCAGAGCCTGGAAATAGTAGAAAAGTTGCTGCCTCCGCTGGAGTTATCATGGAAAGAACGAACGGTGGTAAAGCGCCTTGTTCATACTGCCGGTGACCGTCATCTGGCCCCTCTGATAAGGTTTCATCCCACGGCAACAACATCGGCGCTTTCTGCCATCCATTCCAGGAGTCCCATCTTCACAGACACAAGGATGGTAGCCGTCGCCATTAATCGTCATCTAGCAGAGAGGTTTGGCTGTGAGATATATTGTGCCTTGGACGGGCTGGAGTCAGCAGGAGTAGGCCGGGAGAAATGTGACACTCGCAGTGCTGCTGCCTTCCGTCTTCTAACCGAAGAGCTTAACAAGGCCATAGTGGCTATCGGTAACTCCCCTACTGCTCTTCTCGCTCTTCTTGACCTGATCGTCAGGAAGAAGGTTACTCCAGCGGTTGTGATTGGGATGCCTGTTGGTTTTGTACAGGCTAGAGAGGCAAAGGAGGAACTAATGAAGCTGGATATACCGTATATCAGCATTGTGGGAACTCGCGGCGGCAGTGCTTTAGCCGCAGCCACCATTAATGCTCTGCTGGGGTTGGCAAAAAGCGGTCAGCTTCTTGAAGAAAGGCAGCACGAAAGGAGGATGAACCAAGAAAGAGAATAATGTAAAGCAGAGAACTAAAAAGGGCGACTAAAAACTTACATATACTTTCATTAGGAGGTTTCAATTGAAGACGAATGATGAAAAAAGATGGGGGTTTAAGAGCAGCCTTGGTCTAGCTCTGGTGTTTGCCTTGGGGCTTTTATTGTTATCCCCATCTCAAGCCTACGCCATGCACATCGCTGAGGGAATCCTACCCGCCAACTGGGCAGCACTGTGGTATGTGGTCGCTTTCGCCTTTGTTATACCAGGCATTTATTTTATCACACGAAAAACTAAAGAGATAAAGGGATTGATGCCGCTTCTCGGTCTGGCCGGTGCCGTTATTTTCCTCATCTCGGTTTTCCCAATACCGGTGCCTGTCACAGGTAGTTGTTCTCATCCCTGCGGCACCCCGCTGGGGGCAATCTTGGTTGGGCCATTCATAAGCACCGTTCTGGGCGCAATTGCCTTACTTATTCAGGCCCTATTTCTGGCACACGGCGGCTTCAGCACCTGGGGGGCAAACATTGTTTCGATGGCCGTTGTCGGCTCTTTCGTCGGCTTCGGTGCCTTTGTCCTATTCCGCAGGTTTCATGCTCCGATATTTGTGGCTGCTTTCGCCGCTGGACTCTTTGGTGACTGGGCGACCTATACCACAACCGCCTTCGAGCTGTCCTCGGCTTTGCACGGTACCGGCTCATTATGGAGCATGTTCGGAGCTATTTGCATAGCTTTCGCTCCTACTCAGTTGCCCTTGGGCATTCTGGAAGGGTTATTCAGCGGGGGAGTAGTAACACTTGTCTATCAGCGCCGACCCGAGCTGCTGTCTCGGATAATTCCAAGTGCTTTCGGGCCTGCAACCAGCATAGTAAAGGGAGGGAGCTGATGAAAAATCTAGGTAAAATAATAGCAATTAGCATTTTGACTGTCATCGTTTGTCTGGCAATTGTTGGGTGGATAGCTCTCTCTAAACAGGCACCGGAAGGAGAGGAGGGCCCGTGGGGCGGAGTCGATGTTAACGTAATAGAGAAGTATGCCTCTGATGCCGGCAGAGAAGCCAGAGAGCCCTTTATCAACACCGACAAAGGAGATATGCTGCTCTTTGTTTTCGCCTTGGGTGGTGCCGTAGGTGGATTTGCCGCCGGCTATTACTGGAGAAGGCTGGTGATGGAAAAGAGATAAACAGGAGAAGGACACTCAGACAAGTTAATGTTCGATAAAGGCGACTTTTTTTCTGACGTCTATGCTCACAAAGAGAACCTGGCAACCGGGATAGAGGCACGGACTAAGATAATCTTCACCGTTATTGCCTTGGTGATTAACCTTTTGTCGCCAACCATCTATACGCCGCTAGCCATCGCCATATTTTGTTTAGTCACGTTAGTAGCTATTGGCATACCCCCAAAGCTATTGATGCTAAGGCTAACCATGCCTCTGACAATGGCTGCTGTGGTGCTGATTACACAGGTATTCTTCTATGGCACTACCCCACTGTTTACTATTCCCTTTTTGGGATTTCACCTGATAGGTTATGAAGAGGGTTTGACACGTGGCTTTTTAATCATGTGTCGCGTAATAGGTGGTGTGTCATTAATTCTCTTCTTAAGCATGTCCACCCCCACCCATAGGCTACTCCTGGCAGCTCGCTGGTTTAGGCTGCCTAAAGTCTTTATTGAGCTGGCGCTGCTTATTTACCGCTACATCTTTGTCCTTATTGAAGAAGCAATATCTATAAAAGACGCCCAAAAGGTACGGCTGGGCTACCACAACTGGCAGCAAAGCATGAAGTCTCTCGGTGTATTAGGCGGAAGTCTTGTCCTGCGCGCCTATGACCGGGCGGAAAGAGTCTTCGAGGCAATGACAGCGCGAGGTTACGCCGGCACCATGACAATCAATTACACAGAACACTTTGATAGGAAAGATTTCATGGCTGCCATTTGCCTAAGCGCTGCTCTGGTGATTTTCTATCTTGTAGGACAACTGAGAATATGATAAAAACTGAAGCTTTGTCCTTTAGTTATGACGGCCATACGCAAGCTTTATGTGAAATCAATCTAGAGCTGAGGGATAATGAATTTTTGGCTTTGTTGGGTGCCAATGGATGCGGCAAGACCACCCTATTAAAGCACCTCAACGGCTTATTAAAACCGTCATCGGGCAAGGTTTTCTTAGATGAAAAAGAACTCCGTTTTTTCAAAGATGAGGAGATCTTTAGGCAGGTGGGAATGGTCTTTCAAGACCCTAATGACCAACTTTTCGGTGCTACCGTGGGGCAGGATGTCACCTTTGGTGCTGTGAACTTGGGACTAAAGCCGGATGAGGTGACAAGGAGGACTACCGAGGCTTTGAAATTGGTAGGTGCCTCTGAGCTTCACGACAGAGCCATCCACACTTTAAGCTTCGGGCAGAAAAGGCGAGTGGCTATTGCTGGCGTCTTGGCCATGGAGCCAAAAATAATCTTGTTAGATGAACCGACAAGCGGCCTAGACCCCCGGGGTGTCAGTTCAATTATGCGCCTGCTCAGGAACTTGAATCGAGAACGAGGGAGGACTATGATAATGGCTACCCACGATGTTGAGCTAGTGCCCCTGTTTTGTGACCGGGTTGCTATTATGAATCAGGGCAGGATAATAGGAGAGGAAACGCCGGAGAGAATATTTGCTGACACCGTCTTAGTCAGGAAAGCAGGGCTGAGATTGCCACGCATTGCCCATCTCATCGAGATATTAAGGAGGGAGGATAGGCTGAGCTTTTCGGAAACCCCGCTGACAATTGGACCAGCAAGACGGGAGCTATTGAAGCTCATGAGAGACAGGCGTGGCAATAATAGCTGAGGAGACTTGTCAGCCATGCATAGTAAGTAAAGCAGAAGAAATGACAGTTAGACGCAAAAAAGGCAAGCTACTGCGCCATGGCTACACTACCGGAGCCTGTGCTGCTGCTGCCGCCCGGGCAGCCACTATGGCGTTGCTTTGGCAGAAGATTGTAGAACAGGTAGAGATTGACCTGCCTCATAGTGGTAAGGCTAACTTCAGAGTAGAAAAATGTGTCTTCAATAGCCTCGTGGCATCGTGCTCAATAATAAAGGATGCCGGCGATGACCCTGACGTTACCAATGGAGCTGAAATATGTGCCACTGTATCTTGGAAAACAGAGCCAGGCATTGCTATTGACGGAGGAGAGGGAGTTGGATTGGTAACTAAACCAGGACTGGAAATTTCGGTTGGCTTGCCTGCCATCAACCCGGTGCCACGCCAGATAATTACTAGCTCGGTCAGGGAAGTAGTAGCCGGAAGCAAGGTTAATGGCAGGGGCATCCAGGTGACCATCTCAGTGCCACAAGGTAATAACCTGGCTAAGAGAACACTTAACCCGCGTCTAGGAATAAAGGGAGGCCTTTCTATTTTGGGCACCACTGGTATTGTTATACCCTATTCGGTCGATGCTTATACTGCCAGCATCTCACAGGCACTTGACGTAGCTGTGGCTTGCGGCTGCCGGGATGTGGTACTGACGACGGGCAGACGCAGTGAAAAGTTCGCTCAGAGCGAGCTGACATCACTTGCTGAGGAATGCTTTATACAATCAGGGGACTTTGTCGGCTATTCGCTTCAAGAATGTGCCAAACGAGGAGTGACTAGGGTGGTCATCTGGGGGATGGTGGGTAAAATAAGTAAGCTTGCCGCAGGGCACTTGTACACCAACGTTAGTGATTCCAGAGTGAACATCGACTTTCTGGCTGGGATGGCGGCAAGCTGCGGTGTGCCTGAGGAAAGGGTGAAAGCCTTGCGGGAGGCAGTTACAGCTAATCAATTCAGGAGGATGTTATCAACTGCCTACACTAAGCAGTTTTGCGATAGGCTTTGCCTGCTGGCAGCAAAGAAATGTAGAGAGTATGCTGGTAGAAAACTTGAGGTGGAGTGTATCATGACCGATTATGAAGGCACTATCTTGGGGAGAGCCAATGTCAGCAAATAGTGTTTACATCATCGGTATTGGACCAGATGGAGCTTCTAGCCTCCCTCCCGAAGCACGTCGCCTAGTAGAACGGGCAGACATAGTTATCGGTGGCGAACGGCTACTTAACATGTTCCCTTCTTTATCCGGTCAGAAAACTGTCGTTAAGAACAACCTAGATGAGGTTGTTAATATGATTAAGCGAAACCTAGAATCCAAGCGTATGGCTGTCCTGGCCTCAGGGGACCCCAATCTTTACGGAATAGCCAAATACCTCGTGGGCAAGCTGGGCAAGGACATCGTTGAGATAATACCCAACGTAAGTACCATGCAACTTGCCTTTGCCCGAATTAAGGAGAGTTGGGATGATGCCGTCTTAGTCAGCGCCCATTCTAGGCCAATTGAGGATATTGTTGACACAGTGCGCTCTGTCCATAAAATCGCCATCTTCACCGATGACAAACACACCCCTGGAGAAATTGCCAGGATTCTCCAGCAGCACGGGATTGACAACTGCCGGGCTTATGTCTGCCAAGACCTGGGCAGCACAAAGGAAAAAATCATAGCCACCGACCTCTACTGCCTGAAGGAGATGAAGTTCTTACCACTCAATGTGATGATTCTAATCAAAGATGGGCCGGCCAACAATAGTCGTGCTCAAGAATGCTTCGGAGTCCCTGACGAGGAGTTTCATCGTCTGGGGGAAGGCATGATTACCAAGCTGGAAGTGAGAGCAGTCAGCTTGACCAAGATGCATCTCAGGGAAGATAGCGTTGTTTGGGACATCGGCGCTGGCTCTGGTGCCGTGTCTATTGAAGCCTCATTCCTCACCAAAAGAGGAAGCGTTTTCGCTATTGAGAAGGATGACCATGCAGTGGCAGTTATTAGAGAAAACGTCAACAAGTTTGGTCGCTGCAATATTAGGGTTATCCATGCCACGGCTCCGGAGGGGCTTGGCGAGTTGCCCGACCCTTCGACAATTTTTATTGGTGGCAGCGGTGGCGAACTAGCTGGAATTCTGAAGGTCGCTTGTGACCGGCTGAAGCCAGGGGGCCGGATTGTCATCAACGCGGCTACTTTGGAGACACTACAGGCTGCGGTTGATGGCTTAAAAGCAAATGGCTTTATGTCTGAGATAAGCTTAATCAATGTGGCTCGCAGCAGAGACATCTTAAACCTTACCCGACTTGAAGCCTTAAACCCGGTATTTGTGGTCACCAGCTGGCGATAAAGGGAATGATGGCAAAATGCAGGCGAAGAAAGTAGCAATTGGTCGTCTTTACGGAATCGGGGTAGGACCTGGCGACCCTGAACTCCTCACTCTACGAGCACACCGTATTTTGTCCCGGGTGCCGGTTATCTTTGTACCCCAGAAAGATGGGAAAAGTCGAAGCTATGCCAGCCAGATTATCGCCAGTCTGGTCAAAGAACCGGAGCAGAAAATAATTGAGTTGGTTTTCCCGATGCGAAAAAATGCAGAGGAGCTAGCCAGCTATTGGGAGAAGGCAACACAGAACATCTGGAGGCATCTCAGTGAAGGGAAGGACTGTGCTTTCATTGCTGAGGGTGACCCCCTCTTTTACGGGACATTCAATCACGTCTTTGCAGCTTTACAAAAAGGCCATCCAGAGGTTGATATCGAGGTTATCCCTGGCATTTCCTCGGTCAACGCAGCAGCAGCCAGGGCTTTACTTCCCCTCGCCAGTGGAGATGAGCGAGTAGCTATTTTATCAACAGTTTATGAGGATAAAGCTATCAGAGAGGTTTTGGAGAACTTCGATACCGTAGTCTTCCTCAAAATAAGCACTGCACTTGGAAGGATTCTTAATATCCTTGAGGAACTCAACCTAACCGATAAGTGCATCTATGTCAGAAGATGTACTACTGCGGACGAAGAGATAATTAGAGATGTAAAGAGAATAGAAGGCAAAAAACCGGATTATTTCTCAATGCTAATTGTGCGGAGGTAGCATGGCTACACAGGTATATTTCATTGGGGCTGGGCCAGGTGACCCTGAGTTGATGACAATTAAGGGGAAGAGGATTATCGAGCGAGCGGATGTTATTATTTACGCTGACTCTTTAGTAAACCCTGCGGTTTGTTCCTGCGCTAAAGAGGGAACTGAGATTTACCAGAGCGCCTCTCTCTCCCTAGACCAGATAACCGAGATTATTACTAACGCCGTGGGACAAGGGAAATTAGTAGCCCGCCTGCAAAGTGGTGACCCCAGCATCTACGGAGCTATTCAGGAGCAGATGGCCATCCTGGATGAGAAAGAAATAGAATATGAGGTTATACCTGGAGTAAGCTCCCTCTTTGCCGCCGCGGCGGCTCTGAAGACGGAGCTTACCATTCCGGAGCTTTCTCAGACAGTTATCATCACCCGAATGGAAGGTAGGACGCCGGTCCCGGATCTGGAGAGGCTGAAAGGGCTAGTAGCACACCGGGCTACCGTGGCTATCTTTCTGAGTGCCTCTTTGGTCGAAAACGTCGTCGCCGAACTTTTAAAGGGTGGCTATACCCCCGAAACTCCAGCAGCTGTTGTCTATAGGGCTAGCTGGGAAGATGAAATTGTGGTGCGCACCACCCTGAAGAGACTAGCGGAACAGGTGAAGGCACTGGGCATTAAAAAGCAGGCGTTGATACTGGTGGGCGATTTTTTGAACTCTAAAGGGAAGGGTATGCGCTCTAGGCTCTATAACAAGGGGTTCAAGCATGAATTCCGGACGTCTTGATAAGATAGCAATTGTGGCCATCACTAAGAGGGGAGTGGAATTGGGGCGACAATTGAAGAAATTCTTTCCCGATAGTCACCTCTATGTGCCGGCTAAATTTGCCGGGGAGAGTAAGGAATATGCCTTTCCGCCGCCAGCTAAAAAAGTGGTTAAGGAGGCTTTTAGCCGCTACCGATATCTAGTGATGATAATGGCAGTGGGCGCCGCGGTTCGCTTATTAGCCTCAGAGATTAGAGACAAGCGACAAGACCCAGGGGTGGTAACCATTGACAATTCAGCAAATTTCGTGGTGAGCCTTCTGTCCGGGCACCTGGGTGGTGCCAACCACTTAACCAGAAAGATAGCCTCCCTCCTCGATGCCCAGTCAGTCATTACCACTGCTTCAGAGGGAAACCACACTATCGCTGCTGACCTCCTGGGGAAGGAATTTGGCTGGGAATTGGAGGAGAATGGCAACCTTAACCGGGTCAGCACTTCGCTAGTCAATAACGAACCTGTTGGCCTTTATCAGAATGTCGGAGAGACAAACTGGTGGCCGGTAAATAGACCACTACCAGCTAACCTCCATATCTTTACTGAACTTAAGGCCTTAAAGGAATCCGGTTGCTTGGCAGCTCTGGTGATTACTGACCGGCTGCTGGCTGAAGAATACCGGGATTTGCCTGTTTACACCCTGGTATACCGACCAAAGAGCTTGGTGATAGGCATCGGCTGTAACCGCGGGACGAAATCTTCAGAGATAGAAAAGGCGGTTACGCGTGTGTTATCAGAACACAGTCTCTCAATTAAAAGTATAAGAAATATAGCCACTATTGATAGAAAGAAAGATGAGGCGGGACTTCTAGAATTTGCCCAAAAATACAACCTGCCAATAGAGTATTTTGATAAAGAAACCCTGATAAAGGCGAATTTTCCCTCCAGCCCTTCGGCAGCGCAAAAATACTTGGGGACGCCGTCGGTGTGCGAGACAGCGGCAATATTGAGCAGTGGCAATACCTCTCTCCTCATACCCAAGCTAAGTTATAATGGAGAGATAACTATCGCTATAGCCAGGTTGCCTTTTGATAGCAGTGATAGACCAAAAGGAGGCAAACTTTTTCTGGTCGGTATTGGTCCAGGCCACCCGGAACATATGACCCTCCGGGCTAAGGAAGCGATTCGTCTCAGTGAAGTGGTCATTGGCTATAAGACATACATCAGGCTGATTGAGCCTTTTTTGTCTCAGAAAGAGGTCATCGCCACCGGTATGGGGGATGAAGTTCAGCGAGCCAAGACGGCAATCAATCTAGTTAGGGACGGCAAAACGGTATCCGTTATATGCGGTGGAGACGCTGGTATCTATGGCATGGCCGGGCTGATTGGCGAGATTTTGCATGAACAAAGCAATAGGTTAGACGTAGAAGTGATACCGGGGGTGCCCTCTCTGGTAGCTACGGCTGCTTTGCTCGGAGCTCCATTGATGAGCGATTTTGTTACTATTAGCCTCAGCGACTACCTCGTCCCATGGGCAGATATAAGGCGGAAACTAGAGTTAGCAATCAGGGGCGACTTTGTCGTTGTTATCCAAAATCCGAAAAGCCAAAAACGCCAACGTCACTTAATTGAGGCTAGAGAGATTATCTTACAACATCGCCCTAACACTACCCCGGTAGGCATTGTCAGCGATGCCTACCGGCAAAAGCAACAGGTAGCAATAACAGATTTAGAACACATGCTGGACTTCGAAATAGGAATGAACACGACTATCGTCATAGGCAATTCAAATACTTTTGCTTTCGATAGTTGGCTGGTAACCCCCCGTGGCTACCAGAGAAAGTATGACTTAGCCACTGGAGCTTCGCGGTGAATATTCCTAGACTGGTAATTGCCGGAACTAGTAGCGGGGTGGGTAAAACTACTATCGCTGTCGGGCTTATCGCCGCCTTAAAAGAAAGGGGCTTGCGGATACAGCCTTTCAAGTGTGGTCCGGACTACATTGATCCAAGCTACCTTGCCTTGGCCGCAGGACAACCCTGTCACAATCTGGATAGCTGGATATTGCCAGCAGAATCCATAATTGAGAAAATGAAACCATGGGTATCCCTCTGCTAAGAATTGATACACTTCTAATCAGAAAGAAATAAATCAATCAATCTTAGAAGGGAGGATATCCGAATGAATTATATTGGAATGGACTGTCATAT
>VGNY01000067.1 GCA_016865895.1 Chloroflexota bacterium
GTGGGCAACCAGATAAGTGTGAGCTCTTAAGTTCAAACTGCTAAGACTTCTAATGTTACAGTCTCAATTCTTGAGCTAATATCTCTCGATGGAAGTCAGCATCGCCAAGCATGAGTTCAGCGGCTTTAGCCCGTTTTGAATACAGTGGCATATCATGGTCTTCCATCAAACTCACGCCGCCTATGCTTTGGTGTCCCAATTTAGTAACTCTCTTGTAAGCATCGCTTACCCAAGCCTTTGCCATGGCAGCTTCTGTAGCGTAAGGGAGTTTTTCGCTGATTTTCCAGGCTGCTTTGTAGCTAATGAACCTTGATGTGTCGATGTCTGTTAGCATGTTAGCGCAGTGGTGCTGGATAGCCTGAAACGAACCCACAGGTACTCCGAACTGTTTGCGGTCTTTGACATAATCCACGGTCATTTCCAGGACTGGCTGAGCACCGCCAACCATCTCAATACATTTGGCTACTGCTGCTTTCCGTAATACCTCACGCAGTTGAATATTTCCTTGTCCTTCTTTTCCAAGGATGTTTTTCTTCGATACTTTCACCTTGTTGAAGACCACGTCAAATTGCTTGTCACCATCAATGGTTTTGAGTAACGTATAACGGATACCTGGGTTCTTTGTATCTACGAGGAATAGGGTAACTCCGTTTGTTGTTTTGGCGGCACAGATAATATAGTCAGCAACATGGGCGTAAGGAACAAATAGTTTCGTGCCACTGATAATGTAATCATTTCCATCAGCGACTGCCTTTACAGTTACCTTATCAATATTGTAGCTCCCACCAGGCTCGGTCAAAGCTAGGGTAACAATCAATTTTCCTTGAGCAATCTTGGGTAGCAATTCCTGCTTTTGATTCTCACTGCCCATTTCAATGATGGTCATGCCTGATAGAACTACGGTGCAAAAGAAAGGACCAGGCAGGCAGGCACGCCCCATTTCTTCTAGGAGAACAGCAAGGTCAAGGAAGCTGCCTCCAGTGCCGCCATATTTTTCTGGAAATGCTAGTCCTATCCAACCCAAGTCTGCCATTTTGTCCCATAGTTCCAGAGGATATCCTCTTTCATTGCTTACCATCTGTTTCACTAGGCTTTTGGGACATTCAGTGGCGAGGAAATCACGAGCCATTTTTTTAAGCATCTCTTGTTGTTCGCTAAGACCGAAATTCATAGTAATTTTTTCTCCTTTTTGAATTGCAACTTGCCAAGATTTTGGAACTCAAATTAACCTAAAGGCAAAGGCAGTCCCAGTCCTCTAAGGGCAATGATATTTCTCATGATTTCAGAGGTGCCAGCGTAAACAGTTTCGATGAATCCCCAGCGATAATGGAGTTCTGCTTCGCCATGAAGCGGTGCCCACCTGGAGCCCGACTGCAGTTGTCCCAGTGGTCCTATTATTTGGGTGGCGATATCAGCTAGGCGGTGGGCTGTCTCTGTAGCAAACATCTTTTGCATAGACGATTGATAATTGGGCACTTCACCCTTATCGAGGATGTAAGCAAGCTGATAGTAAAGCAGGCTTGATAACTCCAATTCGATTGCCATTTCAGCCAGTTTCTGTCGTATAACTAGATCTTGGCTTAGTAGTTTTCCGTCACGTTTTGTCTCCTTGGTATACTCGATGAGCTCATCGAAAATACGCCTGAAGCTACCAACGGGGAACATCCTTTCAAAGTCTAATGCAGTCATTATGTAGTAGAATCCCTTGTTTTTCTCTCCTACCAGGTTCCTTTTGGGGACTTTCACGTTGTCGTAGAAGACCTCATTTGTTTTCCAGCCTGCTATTGTTGTCATGTTGCGGATGGTGATACCTCGACTCTTCAGGTCTACAATCATTAGAGAAATACCTCGGTGGCGCTTGGGAGTAGTCGGGTCGGTTCTTGCTCCCAGCCAGTGGTAATCAGCAAAGTGAGCATGGGTGTTGAACATCTTCTGCCCGTTTAATAAGAAGTAATCTCCCTTATCTTCAGCTTCTACCTCTCCCTTGTCTGTAGCTTGTGCTTCTGTCATATCTTCGGCCCGCAGCTCTAGTGCTGCCAAATCAGACCCTGCCTGGGGTTCGGTATAGCCCAGTGCCATCTCTATCTCGCCTCGAGCAATGCGAGGTAGATATTCCTTTTTCAATTCATCGCTGCCTAATCTCAAGATGGTGGGGCCTGCCATGGTGGCACCAACAAGCGAGACTGGCGCTCCAGCATATGTCATCTCGTCACGGATGATAAACCCTACCATCTCTGAGCTATTTATACCGCCGTATTCCTTTGGCCAAGTAGGGCAAAGCCAGCCTCTGGCTCCCATTTTCTGAATGATTCTACGACCGTGCACAGGTCCGGCCCCTCCACTATATTCCACTACCTCAGCGATGAGTTCCGGTGCAACTTCTTTTCGAAGAAAATCGTGAACCTCTTGTCTGAGTTTTTCCTCTTCTAATGTAAATCCAAAATTCATATTATGCCTCCTTGTTACTTAATTTGGATCAGAATTTAACATAGCATGGCTAGTGGCAGGTAATCCGACGTAGTGTAACAAATATTAACCTTCACTGCAATATCTGCAGGGAAGCACAAATCACGAAGAAGGAACTGATTAAACCTGTTGTAGAGAGTCTAACTTGCGGATAAAAAAACAGCCCTTCCAGAAAGGAAGGGCTGAGAATGGTGCTGATTGCTGCACGAGTTCAGGCAAGTCCAATCTTTTGAGCTACTAGCTCCCTGTGAAAGTCAGTACCGCCAAAGGCAGAATCGGCAGCCTTGGACCTTCGGTAGTAGAGGGGGATATCGTGGTCATAGCTCGTGGCAATTCCGCCATGTAGTCTTACTGCCCACTTGCTTACATTCTTATAAACCTCGTTAACATATGCCTTTGCCATAGAAGCTTCTTTGGCGCAGGGGAGCCCCTCTGATTCCATCCAGGCTACCTCGTAGACCAGGTAGCGGCTGGTCTCCATAGCGGTCCACATATCAGCCATTATGTGCTGAAGTGCTTGGAAGGCTCCGATTGGCCTATCATATTGGACTCGCTCTTTAGAATATGCCACGGTCATCTCGACACAGGTCTGTAAGGCACCGACGGATTCGGCACACTTCACGATAGACCCCTTCCGCAATAGCGTTTCCACAATAGGCCATCCTCCGTCCAGCTTACCCAGCATGTTTTTCTTTGGTACAGCGACGCTTTCGAAGCGTACCTCGCATTCCTTGTCCGCAGCCATAGTAGGTATCACCTCGCAGCGTATTCCGGGTGATTTGTTGTCAGCGATGAAGAGCGTGATTCCCTTCTCGGCTGGAGATCCGTCTTTTGTCCTGGTGACACAGATTAAGTAGTCAGCGACATGTGCCATTTCCACGAAGAGCTTAGTGCCATTGATTACGAAGTCATCTCCTTTCGGGGTTGCCTTAGTGGCAATTCCAGAAGCGTTGAATGTCCCATCGGCTTCAAGGAGAGCAGTAGTAAGGATTAGCTTACCTTGAGCTATTTTTGGCAGGAATTCTTTTTTTTGGTCTTCAGTCCCCGCCTCAAGTATGGGGAAAGTGCTGATTATGGTGGGAACCAGAGGACCAGGAAGAATATTCCTGCCTATTTCTTCCATGAGAACCGTCAGGTCTTGGAAGCTATAGCCCATGCCATCATATTCTTCAGGAATAATTAACCCCATCCATCCTAGCTCGGACATCTTCTTCCATAATTCAGGGGAATATCCTTTGTCGCTCTGTTCCAGTTCCCTGACCAAGGTCTTAGGGCACTCTGTAGCCAGGAAATCCCGTGCCATTTTTCTTAATATCTCTTGCGCTTCGGTAAATCTAAGGTCCATGATTCCTCCTATTAACTTGGTTTATTTCATCCTAGGCAAGCCCAAGCCGTACCATGCGATGATGTTCCTCTGTATCTCGTTTGTCCCCATAGAGATGGTAGTGACGAAACATTCCTGGTACATTTTTTCCCATTCCCCTTGCATGGGGGACCAGCGGGATGAACTTACCTGGCCGTAGGGACCTAATATATCTGTTACTGTGAAGGCGAAACGCTCGCCTAGCTCGCTAGAAAATATCTTCACCGCTGAAGCATCCATCAAAGCCATCTCATTTCTGTTCTGTAAATCAGCTACCCGGTATGCCAGAGCACGGGCTGCTTCCAGCTCACAGGCTAGCTGGGCCACACGGTTGCGTATGACTGGGTCTTTTGCCAGAGGCTGGCCATTTCGCTTAGTCTCGTTGCAGAATTTAACGAGTTCTTCCAGTGCGCGAACGAGGCTCATGATTTCAGTTAAGCTAGACCTTTCGAAGCCGGCAAGTGTGTTAACCACTGCCCAGCCTTCATTTTCCTGCCCTACGATATTTTTCGCCGGTACATGAACATCATCAAAATAGACTTCACAAAACGGTGTACCCCTATCCATGTACGGAATAGGCCTCACTGTAATTCCAGGCGTTTTCATATCGAGCAAAAGAAAGGAAAGGTTGTGGTGTTTCCGAGCGTTTGGGTCTGTCTTGAACACTCCAAAACCCCAGTCAGCGCGATGAGCCCCTGAATTCCATGTTTTCTGGCCATTAATAATGTATTCATCACCCTTCTTTATTGCGGTGGTGGACAAGATAGCCAGGTCCGAGCCTGCGTTCGGCTCACTCCAAAGCTCACACCAACTAACTTCAGCTCGGGCAATTGGGGGCAGAAACTCTTTCTTTATCTCCTCACTTGCGGCTTGCAAGAGGGTAGGAGCGAGCATTTGCACCCCAAAGATGTCCACGCCTGGAATTCCATGATACCCCCTTGCTTCGGCGAAGAGGACTCGGTCCATCATGGTTCCTGTGCCGCCATATTGAGAGGGCCAGGCAAGAGTAAGCCATCCTCTCTTGGCAAATTCCTTGGCGCAATGAAGGTGAAATTCCCAGCAATCGTCATCGGCAAATACGGCCTCTATACCCACCAAACTGGGTGGTTTCTTCTTCTCTAGTTCTCTGCAGACATCAAAGAACTCCTTTCTGCGTGCCTTTTGTTCATCGGTAAGCTCAAAATCCATCTGTACCTCCTATACTTTTAAATTCCTATGGTAGCGTTGCTGACTGGGAGCAGATGAGTGATTGCCCAGTCATAACCATACGCTAGCTTAGGTTGCTACTTTAACCATTGTTTGCCCTGCCTGTCAATCAGATTATCAACACACGCTCGGCATCATCTGTACATTAGAGTCGCGTGCCAATTTACTTTAGGAGAGGCTCTAAGATGACTTCACTCTTACATTCAGTATTATATTAATAGAACTGCTGTTATTGCTATTTTGTCCGACGTAATTTTAGCGGTGCCTGACATCTTCTATTTGATAATGCAGGATACCTGCAGGTGCCTTAACCACAACCTTTTGTCCCTTCATCTGGCCTAATAATGCTTGCCCCATGGGCGAGGCGACAGAGATTTTGCCCTCTAGTGGGTTGGCTTCACTGGCATCAACTAACGTGTAATTTACTTTTTCATCGGAAGCCATGTCCCGGAGCACTACTGTATCACCAAAGGTTATTTCGTGACTACTGGTCTGCTGTTCATCCACCACTGTTGCCATTCTTAGGGTTGATTCCAGTTCTTTAATGCGTGCCTCTAACTGGCCTTGATATTCTCGAGCTGCCTCTAGTGGAGCATTTTCACGAAAGTCCTTATCAGCTGCTGCCTTCTGCAACTCTTCAGCTACTCGGGGTCGCTCGTTTTTGAGGGCATCGAGCTCAGCCTCTAAATCCGCATAGCCTTGGCTGGTAAGCAACACTTTCCTCCGATAATATCGCTTCGAATGGGAAGCTGATTTGATTGGGGTCTTCTTAGTTTTGAGGTGGACTGCCAGATTTGTTCGAGTCAAGCCTTGCTTGTAAGCATAAGCAAGAAAAGTTTTGATTGTCCCGAGCTTTTCAGCTACTTCAGTAGTTGAGGCACTGATTTGCTCAGCATAATTGGCCACTTCTGGGATGGTGAGTCCGATGAGTGGACGTTTTTCTCCGTACCAGCGCACAAATTTATATACTTCTTGTTGGGCTTTTAGTTTTTCTTCTGAGGGTAATGTTATAAGGAACTGTGTGGCAACCTGTCCTAGGCTGTAACTGTCTGAGGCTAAACTAGGCGTATTTTGTAAAGCCATCGGTTCGCTTTTGGTCTGGATAATAATAAAACAGGTAGACGGGTAGTGTCAAATACATCTATTCCTAGCTCTATGTCATCTAGTTCTAGATATTGTGAGGCGTTGATGATAGTCTGTGGTCTTTCGCAGATGTCATAATGCCATTCGGTAGTACCGTCGTAGGACAGTGGTAAATTACTACCTGGGCGGTTTCAATATCGGCATATAAGGATGTCAAACCAGCGAAGTTTTATGGTGGGGAAAGCAAATCTTCTATGTTTTTATTTAACTAAACGGAGATGAGATACATCTTCGGCTTCGGCAATGTCTGTTGTGTTCCATTCTCTATTGATCAGGCGACTTGACAGTCTGGTTAGTTGAAACTTTTTCTTGAAAAACCCAACTGCTTGCTCAGCATCAAAATCCTTGCAGGAGAAGACGTCGATATTGACATAACAGCGTTCAACGAAGGTATGAACGCTGATGTGGCTTTCAGCGATGACAACAAATCCAGAAATACCCCAGTCTTCGGGCTTAGGCCCGATGTATCTTATCACGAGCGGTGCCGAAATCTTAGTCATACCAATCTGAGCGGGATAGGAGTCCAAAATCTGATAGAGAAACTGCTCATCTTGCAGCAGTTTTGAGTTGTTTCCATAACCGTCAACTATCAGGTGCATCATTCCCCTCCTGAAGCAAGGTTTTCCTTAGCTCGAAAAGAGCTGAGGTAACCGCTCTTTGTTTTACTTGCAGGCGATTACCTGGATAATTTTTAGTGAAGCTTTGACTATACTGCCCGTCGTCTATACCAACAAAGATAGTGCCAACTGGTTTGCCCTCGACCTCCGCTGGCCCCATAACCCCAGTAAGGCCGGCACCGATGGATGCTCCTAGCTTTTCTCTGGCCATTGTCGCCATGGTTTCAGCTGCTTTAGCGCTGATAAGGCCGCATTGGGAGATGAGCTGCCAATCAAATCCAAAAGCCGCTCTTGCGTCGTCGGTGTAAGCAATTAAGCCTCCCTTAAAATACCTTGAGCTTCCTGGGATATTGGTGATGGTGTTGGCTAAAAGGCCGCCGGTGTAGGACTCCATGGTAGCCAGACTTAGCCCTTTTGCTACAAGCAAGGCACCAACATTGTGTTCAAGGGTATCAGAATTCACCCCCCAGATGTAATCACTTAAAATTGCCCTGATGTCAGCCTCCCGTTGAATGATAAGCTGTTGCGCCTCACTTTCGGTATTGGCTTTGGCAGTAATGCGCAGGTAGATACCATCGCTCTTGGCATATGTGGCCAGTGTCGGGTTTGTTGCTGAAAGAAATAGACTTGCTTTATCATCCACTTCGGCTTCAGTCAGGCCAAAGAGCTTGAGTGTCTTGGAGATAATGACAGCGCCTACTATTTTTTGTTGTAGTCTGGGCAGTATTTCTTTCGTCCACATCAATTGCATCTCACGTGGCGGACCGGGCATGGTGATAACTATTCGGTTATCTCGTTCAATCCACCAACCGGGAGCTGTACCTCGAGGATTTTGGATTATTTCGGCCGATGGGATTATTGCTGCTTGCTTGATGTTGCTCGGTGGCATGGCTATTTTATAATAGCTAAACAGTTCTTCAAACTTTTTGACTAGGTCTTGGTCAATTGTGATTTTCTCGCCAAGGAACTCAGCAATAGCCTCGCGAGTAACATCGTCTTGTGTCGGCCCAAGGCCACCAGTAGTGATGATGATATCTGACCTTTGCCAAGCGTGGCGCAAGGTGTCAATTAGGCGTTGTTGGTTATCACCGACTGTGGATATGAAGTGAAGGTCAAGCCCAAGTAAAGGGAGTTGACCGGCGAGGTAAGCCGAGTTTGTGTCAGTTATCTCTCCTAAGAGGAGTTCGGTGCCAATAGAGATTATCTCTGCCTTCATCTTGAGCCATGATTTACAGAATCAACATTTAATGGTTGAAATTCCCAGGTATTTCTCTACCAGTGCCATAGCACAGTAGTTACCACACATACTGCAGGCTGGCCCGGTAGTAGCATATTTAGTGTGAACCATTCGGACCCTTTCTGGGTCGAGAGAGAGTTGAGTTTGCATTTCCCAATCAAGATTTTTTCTAGCAACAGACATTTTCCTGTCCCACTCGCTTGCTCTTTTGGTGCCTCTGACGATATCAGCAGCATGGGCAGCGATACGTGATGCTATGACACCTATTTTTACATCTTCGATATCGGGGAGTGAAAGATGCTCTGCTGGTGTGACATAGCAAAGAAAGTCAGCCCCTGAGGCAGCAGCAATGGCACCACCTATGGCAGCGGTTATGTGGTCGTAGCCGGCAGCAATATCAGTTACTAGGGGTCCGAGAACGTAAAATGGAGCTTCACGGCAAAGACTCTTTTCTAATTGGACGTTAGTGGCAATCTGGTCTAGGGGCAGATGTCCTGGACCTTCCACCATTACTTGCACACCAGCTTCTCTGGCTTGCTCTACTAGCTCACCAAGAGTAATCAGTTCTTCGACCTGAACTCGGTCAGTGGCATCAGCAAGACTACCTGGACGCATACCATCGCCTAAACTCAAAGTAACGTCATATTTACGAGCTATGGCTAGTAACTGGTCGAAGGATTCATAGAGGGGGTTTTCACGGTCATTGTGTAACATCCAACCCAGGAGGAAGGCGCCACCTCGTGAGACAATGTCAGTTACCCTTTGCTGGTGTTTTAACCGCGCGATAGCTGCTTGGGTAACACCGCAATGAACGGTCATGAAATCAACGCCATCCTTGGCCTGTTGCTCAATCACAGTGAAAACTTCGTTGGCGGTCATGTTTACTATTGCTCCGTGCCGTTCGATAGCTTCGATTCCGGCTTGATATATAGGCACGGTGCCGATAGGCAAAGTGCTGGCGGTGATAATGTTTTGACGAATGGCTGATATGTCACCGCCGGTACTTAAATCCATAACCGCATCAGCACCAAATTTGGCAGCAATGTTTAATTTTTCTAATTCAGTTTCTATAGTGCCGTAATCTGACGAAGTGCCGATGTTAGCATTGATTTTGACACTTAGTTCTTTGCCAATGCCACGGGGAAGTAGGCTGGCGTGATTAATGTTGGCTGGAATTACGATTTTGCCCTCAGTCACATATTTCAGAATAGTTTCCTCGCTCACATCTTCTTGCTGAGCTACGTACTTCATTTGGGGTGACAGGACACCCTGTTTTGCCAGTTCTATTTGTGTCATTTTGTTTTCCTAAGAAAAAAACCAAGAGCTTTAGTAACCACTACTAAACCCTTGGTCTATTTCACCGCTTCCCTACGCTTGAATTACCAAGGTCAGGTTCTGACGGTTCCCCGCTCTAGCAGAGTCTCAGCCGGGAGCATATCTCCCGGCACCCATAGCGGTTAACTAAAACCTGTATTCAATATAACATACAATGGTGTTAAGAAACAAGTAATGCAAAGATACTTGTTTTTTTACCTTTTTGCCTTCCGCAGCCGCCAGATTAATATTCCCCCTGCTGCTATGGCAGCGATGAAAAATACGGGAATAACCAGCGAAAGAATTAAGGCTCGCCTGGACATAGGAATTACTTCAAATTGCTGAACTTCGGACCACGGGCTTTCATTGCCGATGTCATCTACAACTTTTACCCTCCAACTGTAGTTACCTGGTGCCAGAGTGTCTCCGTGGGACAATGTATAATTTGGGTCAACTAGACTTTCTTCGGCTAATGTAGGTGACGAAAAGTTGTCCTCACGGGCAATCTGCAAGACATAACTTACATCACCTGGCTTACCGGAGTCCAACCAAGTAAAACTGGTTTGGGGTGCACCTGAACTTCGCTGTGTGGAAAAAGTGATAATTTCGATAAGGCGTTTGGCAGTCTCAAAGAACACATCACCGACCGAATCAAGGATTTCCAGTTTGACTCCTTGCTCAGGGGATAATAATTTGGGTGCTGGGGGAATAACTTTCTCTGTAGTAAAAACAGCTTGAGCAGAATTACCTTTATTACCTGTGGCAGTTATCGTGTTCTCTCTAATCATACTTGGTGGAACTTCGAATTTGGCGTTGAAGCTGCCTGTATTGCCAGTGACAACTGCTACGTCTAGTTTTATTTCGTTGAAGTCGATAGTTATCGCCTCGTCCTTAGCAAAGCCAGTCCCTTCGATAGTTACTTTAGCCCCTCTATTCCCGGAGGATGGCTGCAGCTCAATATGAGGGACGATATTGAATTTAGTGTCAGGGACAATTCCCCTTGGTGTAAAGCTGCTACCATAAACACCGATTGTATGGTAGCCTTGAGTGGATGGGGGAATATTTAATGCGGCATTCCAACTACCATCGCTCCCACCTACTATATTGCACATGATTATATCGCCATCCCAGGTTATGGTAATGCCGTCCTCACCGGTTCTGAAGCCAAATCCGTCGATTTTAATTTCTGTGCCCACAGGTCCGGAGACTGGTTCTATCTTTGCTACAGGAGCTACGATGAACTTAACTTCACCGATTTCTGAAGCTTTCGTTGAAGGGCTGAGGGCGCTGATAAAATGGTCACCTTTCGTCGTTTCTGGGATGTCAAAATTGATGCTCCATGTGCCCAGATGGTTGGTAGCAGCAGTAATGTGCAGAATATTACCGTCCCAGGTTATTCTGATGTCTCGTTCAAAGGGAGCAAAACCAGTCCCGATAACTGTAACAGGTGTATATGTTCGGCCAATGCGCGGGAAAATTGTTATCTGAGGAAGCACGGTGAATGTAGCTGACGCTGTACTGCTGGTCCAATTGCTATCATCGGTGACTTTAATGGTGTGGCTACCCTTGCAGGCGGTAGGCACTTTTAAGGTGCACGTCAGTTCACCGGTTTCGGAAATAGGTATTTTTGTCAATACTATCTGGTTGTCCCAATGGACGGCGGCCGAACGGCCAGCAAAGCCATTGCCACTGATTAATATAGATGAACCAACAGTGCCTGATGTAGGAGAAAGGGTGATGTTAGCGGCATGCACTGGAGCAGGGGATGACAAAAATGCCAATAAAAGAATGATAATCAGCACAGAGACTGTGGATATGCCTCTTATATGCACTAATTTTTGTCCTTCTGCCAACTTGGAACCATGCTGAAACTATTTTTTGTTCGTCAGAGCGAACCTATTAACGCCGGTAATAAGTCTCACTACTGGTAACGAAATAGTTTATATTGCTCGTAGCGAAAAATCAAATTCAACCTTTTCAATGTCAGGAACCGATATCTAATTTTCATCTGGCAGGGAATGCCAAGTGCACCAGCCGGCCAGCTTGACACGGTGAACCTCATATTGATAGACTTCTGGCGGTGGTGGTTGCTTGGGTGCAGCATTCCACAGTCGCGGCCCCGTAGTGTAGCGGTCTAACATGCCACCCTGTCACGGTGGAGATCGTGGGTTCGAATCCCATCGGGGTCGTTTCGAATTTAAAATCGTCATCTGGTCGCTTGTTTAGCTTTGAAAAGCAGAGAGTGCGAGTCCGAGGTTCCAAAATACGTGAACTATCAGGAAGCCTGCATGTGTTCGACAAGTTCTTTTTCATAGTGAACTCAGATAGCGATTTCAGTGTTTCGGGCTTTTTCAATATCTTGAAATAACAAGGTGTGAACCGTAGCGGTGATTTCTACGTAGTTCTAATCCTCGCCACGACTTACCTAATGTTTAAACTACATTCACTAATCTTTTTGTCTGGAGGTAATGAAACGGGCTTCTGTGCAGCAGGACGGGACTACCGCCTTCGTTAAAAGCGCGCTTTACCTCTCTCCTTAACTACTCAGCAGTGAAGGGCTTGTCAATACGGGCAGCCTTGGTCTCCGAGAGGAACTTCTCCGTAGCCGCGCTCACAATATCGCCGGTGATGAACACCACTCTCCGGGCTAATGACTTGGCTATCTTTTGAATACGCCTGTATAATTGCACACAGTTCATGCCCAGCATCTATCTAATCTTGACAGACAAAACTGCCTTGTATTACACTTTAGCCTTTAGATGGGCTATTACTTCAAATCCACTGATAGAGCAATAGACACTTAGACCCCATTAAGTGCTTTTTTATGGGTATAGGTAGTACGCAGTTCAATCTAGTGTGGTTGCACTATCTCAATATCAATTTTAGTATAGAGAAAGGAGTTAGTAAATGGACCTTGTATGGATAGCAACAATAAGTGGAATCATCGGGTTAGGCTTTGCCGGCTTCTTAGCCTATTTTGTGCTAAGACAGGATGAAGGAACAGAACAGGTAAAACAGATATCAGCAGCCATTAAAGAGGGGGCCATAACATTTCTAAACCGGGAATATCGAATACTGGGCATCTTCGTGATTGTTATCGCCATTGTGCTAGGTGTAATACCGAATCTTGGCTGGTGGGCAAGTCTAGCCTTCGTTTTCGGGGCTATATGCTCTGCCGTAGCTGGCTACGTAGGTATGAACATAGCTGTCAGAGCTAACGGAAGAACGGCTACCGCAGCCCAGAAGAGTCTGAATGAAGGATTAAAGGTCGCATTCCGTGGTGGCGGCGTAATGGGCATGTGTGTAGTCGGTATCGGATTAGTTGGCTTGACTATCCTCTACTTCGCTTTTCACAATCATCCTGATTTTATCAAGATTCTACCTGCTTTTGGCGCTGGCGCCTCTGGAGTAGCTATATTTGCCCGAGCAGGGGGGGGTATTTACACTAAAGCGGCTGATACAGGTGCTGACCTTGTTGGGAAGGTGGAAAAGGGAATCCCAGAAGATGACCCAAGAAATGCCGCTGTTATCGCCGATTTCGTTGGTGACAATGTCGGTGATGTCGCTGGCATGGGTGCTGACCTCTTTGAGTCATACGTGGACTCTATCATTGCCACTATCACACTGGCTGCTGTAGCCATAGCTGCTGGCATTGTTGGCAACGAGACCACCGCGTGGTACTTACCACTCATGGTAGCTGCTGGCGGAATTATAGCCTCGATTATCGGAACCTTTGCAGTTAGAGTGGGCAACAAACCACAGATGGAGGCCTTGCTTGGCGCTCTCCGCTATGGGACCATAGCAGCCTCGATACTCACTGCAG
>VGNY01000068.1 GCA_016865895.1 Chloroflexota bacterium
TCTGACACAACTGAGCCGCAACATCAGTGGTCATAGTTTTCTCGCCACATCGCCTTAAGACCTCGATGAGCTCCGGTAGAAATGGATGCAATCTCCGGGAACAGAGGCGGTCAGTGGCTTCCCAGGCCACTTTCAATGCCTCGACTACGTACGACCCATACTTTTTGGGTCGTCCACGTCGCCGCCGTGGAACTCCTTGCCGCCTTCGATGCAACAAGCGGATGGCTGATTTGCGACGGTAACCGGTGACATTAACGAACTCGTCCAATATTCTTCTCTTCTCCTTCTTACTGGCTCGAAGATAGCGTTCTCGCACTGCCTCGGTATATTCTTGTATGCTGCCTCGTGTCATGTTTGCCTCCTCTGGGTAACAATAATTATGAGGCAATTCGCTAGCACATGGAGCACGAAGGCACAAGGGGATTTTGTCACAATAACAGAAGAGAGATTCTTTGTTGTTTAAGAGGGTGTCCAAAAACTCAGTACCGCAGCTTTGACCAGAGAATTGGTTAGCTTTGAAAAAGTGCCATTTCTGAAGTTTTCAGACAGCTTCTATAACAAGGAATGGAAGGCTTTTTCGGTTGCCTCAACGGTAGCCTGAATGTCCTTATCGGTGTGGGCTGAGGAGACAAAGGCGGCTTCGAACTGGGAGGGGGGCAAATATACGCCTTGAGCCAGCATGTGGTGGAAGAATTTGGCATAAAGCTTGGTGTCTGCCTTTGTGGCAGTTTCATAGTCTGTGACGACGTCTTTGGTAAAGAAGATGGTGAACATTGAGCCTACTCGAGGCAGTTGTATATCTATCCCCGTTTTACTTGCAGCTCCAGTGATGCCTTTTTCCAGAAGAGATGATTTTTTCTCAAGCTCCTCGTAAGCGCTTGATTCCTTCAAAATCGTGATAGTCTCGATGCCAGCGGTCATGGCTAGTGGATTTCCGGCAAGCGTCCCGGCCTGGTACACCGGCCCTAAAGGTGCCACCATTTCCATAATGTCTCTTCGACCGCCGTAGGCTCCTATAGGGAAGCCGCCACCTATAATCTTTCCCAGACAGGTCAAGTCAGGAGATATATTATAAAGACTCTGGGCACCACCGTAAGCCACCCGAAAGCCAGTTATAACTTCATCGAAGATGAGCAGCGCTCCGGATTGGCGAGTCAAGCCTCGGAGATGTTCCAGGAAGCCAGGCTTTGGCAATACAACTCCCATATTGCCAGCTATTGGTTCAATTATCACAGCGGTGATGTCGGGTGCGAACCGTTTGAAAAGCTGCTCCACTGCCTCCAGGTTGTTATAAGGGGCGACCAAGGTATCGGAAGTTAAGGCTGCGGGCACGCCGGGAGAGCTGGGTATGCCCAGGGTTGCCATTCCCGGCCCTGCTTTAGCCAGCAGCCCATCTGAATGGCCGTGGTAGCAGCCGGCGAATTTCACCACCTTGTTTCTGCCGGTGAAGGCTCGAGCCAGCCGTATGGCGCTCATTGTAGCTTCTGTGCCTGAGTTAACAAATCGCACCATCTTGATGGAAGGCATAGCTTCACATACCATCCTCGCCAGAGTTGTTTCTAGCTTGGTCGGACAACCAAAACTTGAGCCGCGTTCAATTGCCTTTTTGACGGCTCTTACTACTCGGGGTTGAGCATGTCCCAGTATGAGCGGCCCCCAGGAGCAGACGTAATCTATGAATTCATTGCCATCCTCGTCATATAGTCTGGAGCCCTGTCCTCGCTTGATGAAAAGCGGCGTTCCCCCAACCGCTTTAAAGGCGCGCACCGGACTATTGACGCCTCCGGGCAGGTAGCGTTGGGCTTCTTCAAAAAGTTGCTCTGAGCGGCTAAAATGTTTCATATCAGAATTCATTTACCGAATCCCCATCTCTATCCTGAATCCCTCGCCTCATGTCATTCCGAGTCCTTTGCCGCCTGTCATTCTGAGCGAAGCGAAGAATCTAGACCCTTCACTTCGTTCAGGGTGACAAATAATTTACAGCCAGCTGGCTGCCTCCTTGGCGTAGTAGGTTATGATTATGTCAGCCCCGGCCCTCTTTATGGCGGTGAGCATTTCCAGGACTAGCCCTTTCTCATCGAGCCAGCCTTGCTTGGCTGCTGCTTTCACCATGGCATACTCGCCGCTGACGCTATAAGCAGCTAACGGGTGATTGAAGGTATCACGTACCTTTCGTATCACGTCCAAGTAGGGCAGTGCTGGCTTGACCATGACGATATCTGCTCCCTCAACGATGTCCTGCTCAACTTCTCTTAAGGCCTCCCGCCAGTTGTGTGGGTCCATCTGGTAAGAGCGGCGGTCGCCGAACTGTGGTGCCGACTCAGCGGCTTCACGGAAAGGTCCGTAGAAGTAAGAGACGTATTTTGCGGCGTAGGCGAGGATAGGGATATCCTGGAATCCGTTTCCGTCCAGCGCCTGTCGAATCGCTTTCACTCTGCCATCCATCATATCTGAAGGAGCTACTATATCAGCGCCGGCTTCAGCATGAGATAAGGCTGTCTTGGCAAGTAGTCCCAGAGTCTTGTCATTGTCAACGTAGCCATCTACCACAACACCGCAGTGACCGTGGCTGGTATATTCGCAGAGACAGACGTCGGTTATCACCAGTAACTCGGGGGTCGTCTTTTTGATGGCTCGTATTGCCTGTTGGATGACTCCCTTTGGGTGATAGGCTGATGAACCGACCTCGTCTTTCTTTTGGGGTATGCCGAAAAGTATTATTGCTGGAATGCCGAGCCTGGCGATTTCCTCGACTTCTTTAGGCAGCAGGTCGTTGGAGAGGCGATAGAGACCGGGCATTGAGCTTATTTTCTGCTTTATTTTGCTGCCCTCGACGACAAATAGAGGATAGACCAGGTCTCCGACCTCGACCTTGGTCTCTCGAACCAGTGCCCGCAGGGCTTCATTACGGCGGAGACGTCTCAAACGCAGTTGCGGGAAACTGTTCATCTTCCTTCCCCCTTTCCTTGGAAGTAATATTCTATGGCTGCCACCAGCCCGGGTATAGTGTGCTCCTTGGCAACTATATCAGCCTTTAGTTCGTTTTCGGTAAGAACTGCGGCCGTGTTCGGGCCGATGCAAGCCAGCTTAGCTCGTTTTATAACTTCCCGTCTTTGCCCCAGTATAGCCAAGAGGCTATTTACTGTCGAGGCACTGGTGAAGGTGACAACATCAATCTCCCCTCTCAAGAGCATCTCTTTTCCCTGAGAGGTACCTCTGGTCGCGGTGGTAGTTTTGTATGTGGCAACCTGGTGAACTTTGGCTCCGAGCTTAATAAGCCCTTCGGCCAATTCGTTACCAGCTATATTGGCTCGTGGGAGAAGAACTCGGCATCCAGCGATGTCTCTCTTGCTGAGTCCGGCCATGAATCCCTGGCTGGTAAATGTCTTCGGGAGATAATTGGGGTGAAGCCCCTTTTCCTCAAGAGTCTTAGCTGTGGCTGGGCCGATAGCCCCGATTCGGATACCTGCGAAATGGCGGGCATCCAGATTTAGGGTATATAGTCGTTTGAAGAACATCTCTACGGCATTGACGCTGGTAAAGATTATCCAGTGGTAGCTTTGAAGGTTCAAAATGGCCTGGTCGAGTTTCTTCCAGGTGTACGGTGGGCTGATCTTTATAACTGGCATTTCAATAGGCATGGCTCCGAGTTCCAGAAGGAGGCGGCTCAATTCATTTGCCTGGTGCTCAGCTCTGGTCACCAGGATTCGTTTGCCGAAAAGGGGCAGGTTATCAAACCAGCAGAGATGCTCTCGTAGTTGAACAACTTCGCCGACCACTATCACCGCTGGCGGCTCGAAGCCTTCCTGTTTGGCTCGGCTGACGATATCTTCCAGCGTGCCGACCAGAGTACGTTGCTGTGGGCTGGTGCCCTGGCTTATCACTGCTACTGGGGTGGATGGCGGTTTGCCATTTTGTATTAATTGGTTGACTATATGTGCCAGGTTTTCCATACCCATGAGGAAGACCAGCGTGTCACTGCCGGTGCTTGTCTTATCCCAGATGATGCTTGGCTTACTTTTCTCGGGAGCCTCATGTCCGGTGACGACGGTAAATGAGGAAGACAGCCGACGATGTGTCACCGGGATACCGGCGTAGGCTGGGACAGCGTATGCTGATGATACACCGGGTACTATTTCGTAGGGAATTTTGTTGGCAGCCAGAACTTCTGCTTCTTCGCCGCCTCGCCCGAGGACAAAGGGGTCACCCCCTTTCAGCCTGACCACTGTCTTACCCTCTCGGGCTTTGCTCACTATTAGCAGGTTTATCTCCTTCTGTTCCATAGCATGGCAACCACGCCCCTTGCCCACATATATTTTCTCAGCATTGGCAGGAGCTTCTCCAAGCAGGCTATCATCAATCAGCCGGTCGTAGATGATGACATCAGCTTTCCTGAGGCATTCCAGCCCCTTAACCGTAATCAGGCCGGGGTCTCCCGGCCCAGCGCCTACCAAGTAGATTTTCCCACGCCTCATTTGTATTTCTTTGCCCATACTTTGTTTAGAAGCCGTGCCAGCTGATTATGGCCTCAAGGGATATACGGTCGCTGCGAAACTTGTTCGCCTTGGCCTCAGGGTCTGGGTAGCCGATGGCTAGGGCAATCACCAGTTGTTTCGATTCAGGTATGTTCAATAGGCGTTTCATCTCATCGGGATAGCTCACGACAGAGGCAAGTATTGTTGTCCCCAACCCATAGTTCAGTGCTGCTAGGGCTATGGTCTGGACAATTAAGCCGATATTCATCAATGCCCACTCACTGAGCCCTCTATCTGTGTAGATGATGATGGCGTTAGGTGCACCGAAGAAGCGGTACATCTGGACAAACCACTGCAATTGCTTCTCTGTATCTTCGCGAGTTATGCCCATCAGCTTGTAGATTTGGGATCCAAGCTCTCGACGGCGCTCTTGATACGGTGACGGCCATTCCGGGCGGGGGATGTCCGGGTATCTTTCATCTTGAGATAGTGCCTTATTGCCCAGGATTTGCTTAAGTTCTCGCATGACCTCACCGCCTATGATGGCGAATTCCCATGTCTGAGTGTTTGCCCAGGAAGGTGCCCGAAGGGCTACCTCCATAAGCTCGGCAAGGACTTCTTTCGCGACAGGGTCGGGCTTGTATGCCCTCACGCTATGCCTTGCTTTGATGGCTTCGATGACATCCATAGCTTCCTCTCCTTAGGTGGAGTCATGACAGTGTTTATCGTAATTTATTTCCGAATATAGGTGCGATCCTATTAATGTTGCAAAACCAAAGTGTTTATTTTGTCATTGCGAGGAGCATTAGCGCCGCGGCAGCCTCATGAGGTTGCCTTCCGCCTGCTCACCGTGAACCCATTCTACCACACTGGTTTCTGTTCTCATAGGCCACAAACGTACGACTACAAGGTTTTGATGTAGCGAGCTTTTGTGGTAAAGTTTATGGCGTTTTATACATGTGAGAGTAACGGTTGAAGAACTCCTTTACCCTTATAACGCTCTACATAATAGCTTTCGTCGGATTTGCCGGTTTCAGTTTCCTGTTCCCAGTGATACCGCTCTACGCTGCTGAGCTGGGCGCTACGGTGGCTGAAGTCGGGGTGATAGTAGCCACCATCTCCTATGTTACTGCTTTCCTTTTGATTCCATTTGGTATGCTTTCCGATAGATTTGGTCGCCAGAAGCTTCTGGTCGGTGGACTGGTCATCTTTACGCTGGCTCCATTACTCTATCCCCTGGCTAACAATCCTGAGCAGCTTATTTGGGTCAGGGCAATCCATGGCTTGGCGGCAGCAGCTTTCCTGCCGACAGCTATTGCCCTGGTAATTGATTTAACCCCGGAGGCAAAGCGAGGTGAAGCCATTGGCTGGTACACAGCGTCACTTCAACTGGGACTGATGGCGGGACCGATAACCGGTGGCTTCCTGACAGGTTACTTTGGCTTCGATGCCGCCTTTTACGGCTGTAGCGCTATCTCGCTGATAGGCCTGGTTCTGGCTTTTTCTCGACTTCGTGCTATTGCCCACCGACCAGCGGCTACTCCAGGCAGAGCCAGTTCATCATGGCGTTGGCTAGGACAGCCGCTGGCGATCGCAGTCCTGTTAGCCACACTGCTGGTTGCTGTCGGCTCAGGTACGATTGGCAGCTACATTCCGCTTTACGGCATAGGCTTTGGCATTACTGAGGCCGGTGCCGGAGCTATCATTACTGCCGTTTATGCCAGCTCAGCTATTCTACGAGCTCCAGTCGGCAGATTAGCCGATAGGATTGACCGGAGGATTTTACTTATCGGCGGTGTCGCGCTGAGCGCTATAGCTGTGTCCCTGTTTTCCTTTTCCCATAACCTATCACAGTTTATCATTATAGGCATTATCTTCGGCATCGGCATGGGAATAGCCATGCCGGCAAGTCTGGTAATGGCAGCCGATTTTTCTTCAGCAAGCGGCAGGGCGCTATCAATGGCCATACCCACTTGTTTCTTTCAGGTCGGCCTGGCTGCCGGGCCTACTGTTATGGGGTATGTAGCCCAGATGAGCAGTTTTGAGACGATGTTCCTCGCCTGCGCTGCGAGCCTGGCCTTCGGTTTATTTATCATGCTCGGCTTGATGCGTGCCCAAAAGGTACAGCGGTGAAGGTAGTTCTGCATATATGCTGTGGAGTATGTGCTGCCGGTGCCGCTGAGTCATTGGCTATAGAGGGGCATCAAGTTGTCGGCTTCTTCTACAATCCAAACATTCACCCGGCGGAGGAATATCAAAGAAGATTAGGGACTGCCTGCAAGGTGGCTCAAGAATTGAATTTCCCGTTGGAGGCCGGGCCTTATACGCCCGAAGAATGGTTCAGCCAGACTAGCTCCTTAAAGGACGAACCTGAAGGCGGAAGGAGATGTGAGGTTTGCTACAGGCTGCGGCTGGAAAAGACCTATGATTACATGGTGGATTGTGGTGCAGATGCTTTTACCACTACTCTAACCATAAGCCCTCACAAGTCGGCGCAGGTAATTAACAAGATGGGGCGGAAAATTGGAGGGGAGAAGTTTCTGGTGAGGGATTTCAAGAAAAAAGAAGGTTTCAAGCGGGCGGTAGAATTAGCCAGGCGGTGGGAGCTTTATCGGCAAGACTACTGTGGCTGCATTTATAGCATGAGACAGAGGAGGGAAAGATGACCGATTGGCCGCAGAGAGATGAAGCTCAGAAGATTCTGGATGAGTGGGTGGGTAACAAGAATTTAAAAAAGCATGCCTATGCTGTAGAAGCGGCGATGCGAGCTTATGCCTCTAATTTTGGCGGCGACCCTGAAAAGTAGGGAGTGGTCGGCCTTCTCCACGACTTCGACTATGAGAAGTACGCTGACCTTGAAAACCACCCTTTCAAGGGAGTCGCCCATCTAAAAGAGAAGGGGTATGCCGATGAATTGACCGAGGCAATACTGGCTCATGCCGAGCATGCTGGCATCGAAAGAGATACGAATTTAAAGAAAGCTATTTTCGCCGTAGACGAGCTGACGGGGCTTATTATGGCCGTTGCTTTAACGAGGCCATCAAAAAAGATAGCCGATGTCACTGTCGAGTCGGTTATGAAAAAGTGGAAGGAAAAGTCTTTCGCCGCCGGAGTCAACCGACAAATGATTGAAACCGGCGCCCGGGAACTCGGCATACCACTTGAAGAGCATGTAGAGATAGTCCTTAAGGCGATGCAGGGTATAGCTGAGAAGCTTGGGCTTTAGCTGTATGACTTTCTATTTGGTCAGGCTACTTTCATCCCGCCTTTGCCGAGGTTATAGATTTCCTCGACCGTCACCTTCACGGCTGCTTTAGGTGGCGCAGGGATTTTCAGCATGTCTGCTAACTTTTTGGCGCCTTCATATAGGTCTCCACTGGTAACGAACTCCGCCTTGCCAACAAATCGGTAACCCTGCATCTTACTCCGGTCTACCACAGCTATGGCTACCCTGGGGTTGCTCTGCAGGTTAGACCAGGTGCGCCCGCCGGATAGCTCGTAGAAAACGATATGCTCATCGTCAAGGACGTGGGTGCTGCCCTTGGTTGAGATATTAGGGGTGCCATCTGAGCTCGCTGTAGCAATAAATGCTTGCTGATTCGCGATAAGGGCTTTCATCTCTTCGTTTAATTTCGCCATGTTGTCCCTCCACACTTATTTGATGTCGGCATTATAGTGAAATCAACAGATGATATCAATAGCACGTTTACAACTTGTTGTGGAGATTGCCACGCTGCGCTCGGAATGACGTAGTGAGGCAATGTAGGTCTGCTGCGTCCGATCTACCGCCTCCTTTTTTGGTAAGTCTCGATAAATCTCTCAATAGAGCGGTCATAAGTCCTCTCGACATCAGCGGGGAAGAAACAGGCTGGCAATTCGCCCGACCTTTGGTGATAAGTCAAGCATTCGCAGCAAATACCTTTCCGGGAGCATGGTTCATAGGTGCAGTTGCACTTGGTTTTGTTCTCTTCGATTTTGCATTCTCTCATCACGGCTCCTCTAGGAAATCCCAACTTCTATCTTCTTTGGTCGAATCTGCGGCCTAGGAGGAAAGAGGCAATGGTAATCCTCTGAATCTCAATGGTTCCGCCGGCAATCCCCCAGCCCCAACCGTCACGCAGCATGCGCTCTATAGGATAATCTTTGGAGTAGCCGTAGCCGCCGTGTATTTGTAATGCCATTCCGGTGACCTCCCTGACCATCTGATTAGCAAAACACTTAGCCAGGTTAGCCTCGAGTGGGACAGGCAGTCCTGTGTCGGCATTAACTGTGGCTCTGTAGATGAGAAGGCGGGCGGCTTCGACCTTCATGGCCATCTCTGCCAGCATGAACTGTATTGCCTGGAATTCGCATATCTCTTTGCCCCACTGCTTCCTTTGTTGCGAATATGCCATGGCTTCCTCGAGGGCTCCCTGGGCTATCCCCAGACACATGGTGGCATTGCCGCAGCGCTCAAGGTCGAATGCGGTCATCAGCTTTCTGAAATCGCCTTCCTTGATTACCAGATTTTCCCTGGGGACACGGCAGTTCTCAAAAATCAGGTCGGAGCTTGGGATGCCTCTGAAGCCCATAAACTGTTCCTGCTTGCCGAAAGAAAAGCCCGGCGTCCCCTTCTCGATAATCAAGCCACCGATACCTTTAGCCCCTTTCTGTTCGCTGAGCCTGGCATATACCACATAAGCGTCAGAGGCACCTCCTCCAGTGACGAAGCATTTCATGCCATTGACCACATAGTGGTCACCATCCAATACAGCTCTGGTGCTGAGGTCGGTGAGTGCCGAGCCAGCTTCAGGCTCGGTCATGCCTACAGAGATTAACATCTCGCCACGGCATACCGGAGGCAGGTACCTCTGTTTCTGTTCCTCAGTGCCGAATTGGTCGATGACCCTGACTGGTCCGACGTTGGATTCAAAAACGGGTGTGGCAGATAGACTTGATACTCGCGCTAGCTGCTCGATGGCTAGAATGGCTTCGAAAGCGCCTCGTCCCTGGCCTCCATATTTAACGGGGAGGCACAAACCTAAGAGGCCTAAATCTGCCAGCCTTTGCACATACTCGCGGGGCATATGTTCAGCCTTAGCTTCCCATTCCGCCGCCTTGGGGCGGAACTCTTTTTCAGCCAGGTCGTGCACCATCTTCTTAAGCATCTTTTGCTCTTCAGTTAATTGAAAGTCCATTTTTTGACTCCTTGTTTTTTATCGGCGCCGTCTCGGTATTTTATGCTGTCATTAGCTTTTTTTCAATACACGCCCGAAATGTCGTACCACAGGCGTCTGCCATTTTGGGCCTGTCACTAATGGTCATTCTGTGCCCCTCTTTTGTCATTCTGAGCGAAGCGAAGAATCTAGATCTTTGTTGTGTTTTTCTAAGCGAGATTCTTCGGTCGCTCCGCTCCCTCAGAATGACATAAAGCTGTAGGGGCAGACCTTCAGGTCTGTCCGTGAGCGGACAGGTCTAAAGACCTGTCCCTTGGACACCGCACACTTTTTTCTTGCTACCTCCTTAGGAATTCTGTTAAGCTGTGAAAAATTACGCCAGGAGAAAGGAGATTGTGAAATGAAACTGGTGACTTTCGAGGTTGTTACCCCTGTAGGGCCGGTGCAGCGCATCGGGGCAATAAGTCAGGACAAGATAATTGATCTCAACATGGGCTATACCCATTATTTGGCTGATAAAAAGAGCAGCCGCCGAGCCTATGAGCTAGCTTCAGCGATGTTACCGCCTGATATGATCGCCTTTTTCCGAAGTGGGCAGGAAGGCCGGGAGGCAACCGAGACGACTATTGACTACGTGACAAAGCAGCCGGCCAAAGGGCCTATCCTGGGCACAAGGGGTGAAAAGATAGTTTATGAGATGGCGGAGGTCAAGCTCAAGGCTCCGGTGCCCCGGCCGAACTCTCTTAGAGACTACATTGCTTTCGAAGGCCATGCCAGCCTATCTGGACTGAGGCAGCTGGACAAGGCATGGTATGAAATCCCCGTGTGTTATAAAGGTAATACTGACACGGTTATCGGTACCGAGGAGGTCATTCCTTGGCCTGGCTATACTGATTTGCTCGACTATGAGCTGGAGTACGGCATCTATATCGGGAAAGAAGGCAAGGATATCCCTCGAGAACGGGCGGAGGAGTACATCGCTGGCTATACCATCTTTAATGATATCAGCGCTCGAGATATCCAGTTGCAGGAGATGATGGTTGGCCTTGGGCCAGTCAAGGGTAAAGACTTCTGCAGCGTTATGGGACCCTGCATAGTGACTCCTGATGAGGTGGATCCCAGCGACATGAGGATGATAGCTCGCATTAACGGCGAAGTATGGTCAGAGAATAACAGCGGCACTAGTTATTGGACCTGGCCTCAGATTATCGAGTTCGCCTCCATGGAAGAGACCCTTTATCCCGGCGACTTTTTAGGCTCAGGGACTGTGGAGAAGGGCTGCGGTGGCGAGCTGAATAAATGGCTTCAGCCGGGCGATGTCATTGAGCTAGAGGTGGAAGGCATAGGCATCCTCAGAAACCGCATTGGAGAGAAGCCGCCCAAGCGGACTTTTATCCGCTAAACTTAACTATGTCAGGTGTCTCGGACTACATTATGACTATTTGCCCTGTATGTAGTGCGACCCTTTAGGGTCGCTTAGGGGGCTGGGTTTTGGGGTGAGGCTAAAGCCTGGCAACTACATGTTTTGCTAAGTAAAAGTTGCCCTACCAGAGTGGGATTACGATGACAAACCGTTATTGCGCGCCCAAGCCCTGAGCCCTTCGTTTTATGTCATTCTGAGCGCAGCGAAGAATCTCACTCAGGGTAAACTCCGCGAAGGGGCAGCGAAGCAGTCTAAAGGGTGATAAAAAGAGAGGGGGCACCATAGGTACCCCCTCCATTATTCAAATGCGAACTGTCGACTGTCGACTAGGCGGGACGACGGAAGCGTAACATCAAGAGCACTACGGTCGCCAAGACCAGCATACCCACGATTATAATAGCGATATTACCACCGTTCACAGGTGCGCCAGTAGTGCCGCCAGTGCCCAGAACAACGAAGCTGCCTCTCTGCCCACCAATGTCCACCGTATAAGTGCCGGGCTGAGCTTTAGTTAGCGTGAACTTGACTGGTTGGGTACCCTGTGGGCCAACGCTGACCGTCTTGCTCTGCTCCACCTGCCCGTTTATCTTGAGGGCAAGATAGTAGTTGCCAGCCTCATCGCCGGTATTGACCACATTGGTGGTGATGGTCACCGGCTGACCAGCAGATGTCTGCTGCGGGCTGACCTTCAGGTACTTCACCGAAAGCTGAGCCGGGTTGAGTGGACGTGGTGGTGTTGCTGACGCTCGTGGTTTTGGTGGTAGTGCTGGTGGTGCAACAGCCTTAACTGCCTCATATTGGGTAAAGTGGTCAATGGAAAATGTGAATGCCCCGCCAGCATAGGTTTTACCTGTAATAGTGGGGTAATTTGGGTCATCAGGCGAGATAACATTACCGGCATCATCTTTTACAATCAAATCGGGCATCTCAGTAAAGCCAAGAGCGTCAAGCCCGTACATAACAAGCTTGGCTCCCAGAGCTGACATAGCCGTGGCTAAATCAGAATCAAATTTCAAGCTCGCCGCCGCCATTTCCATCATTGCTCCCAAATTTTCTAAGGCATCCCTTGTTGCTTTATTACTAAGGTTAAGGCAGGTGGTGAGTGTAAATCCCCCCTGCCCAGTTTTCTCAAAAAACAGTCCGGCGTCTCCAGTTGGCGTGGCAGAAGGATTGGGAAGTTCTCCAATGTTAGAGGTTATTCCTTGTCCGGCTAAATCGGCATCAATGGTACTTAGTAATGGAGCCTTTCCAGGTTGACCGGCATCATTGTACCAGCCCTTGGTGGGAGACTGGCCAGTTTGCCAGGTGTCAGGATCAAAACGGGCTGCCGATGTGCCCTGAGCCGGTGGTTGTAGCGAAGTCCCAGTTCCATAAGCAACGTTGTATATAACAGTGCTACCTGGGGGAACACCATCAAAAATTGTAATATTGCAACTTGTCGGACTATTAGGCAACCAGTCACCGGTAGGCTCAAAGACAAGAATGCCCTGAGCAGGAAGAGTAGTAGAGCAAGCCAACCACGGGGCAAGGGGTAAAGCTCCACCATCCACAGTAATATACCAACCCGTCAGGTCAATATCAGATGTAGTAGGATTGAAAAGCTCCACCCATTCACTCTCGCCTGGATTTGGATTTGACACAAACTCGTTGATAAGCACATCACCCGGGCTAGCCGCCTTCACCGGGCTTGCCGGCACTATTGCCACTCCCATCGCCACGACTAGCATCAGTACCATCACTACTGACAAAGTTTTCCAGACTCTTAATTTAGCCATCTTTCATCTCCTTGCGTTGATTTCAAGTAATAGTTTAGTTTTTCCCAAATCTAGCTTATACTGTATCACCCCCCCCGCACTGTCAAGTGTTTCTATCGAGGTTTTCAGGAAAATTTTTTAAAATCAGGCTTGAGGTGCTCGTGTTGCCTTACCCAAAGGCCTGTCCCGGGCGTCAGCCCCTCGCAATGACAGGTACCGTCGTGGTTTGTATTTTGCATGGTGGGTCACCTGTGGGCAGGTGGCTCAATTGTCATTGGAAAAAAGCGACCCTAAAGGGTCGCA
>VGNY01000069.1 GCA_016865895.1 Chloroflexota bacterium
AAGTCAGGAGGTTACCAGCAGAGTTTTTATCACTGGCATGTCTGCCAATGCAGCTAAAGAAATCATCGGTGTCATGTATCGCATTTTTACTCCGCTCATGCCATGGAAGTACTTCGGCAACAGTCCCAAGTGATATAGTTCAGTGAGGCTATACGAGTTCGGACGAGTAGGTTTAAGAGGGCTTCAGCCGCCGAGTCCTATTGCGGAGATAAGGGCCGACGTTTGCGGCTTAGAGTTCGAACTCTCCTGGAATACTTGTGCTGTCTTCGTTTCTCTCTGAAATACTCGAGAGGGCGTTGGGGATAGAGGGTGAGCTGGGGGTTTGACCATTCGTAATCCGGGGCATTTATCCCTTTTTGTGTCAAACGGTAGTATTTGCGGGGTGGAGCATCTGCGTAGTAGTCCTGCATTGATGACGGCTCTTCTTTACCTGTAAACTCCACCCAACCCAATTGCTTCAGCCAGTGAAAGTATCTTTGGAAGCTGTGATAGCGGCATTTCACCAGCTTATAAGGTATGCGGCTCATCAGGTATTCCAACCGCTCAGCGTACTCCTGCTCATTATATATAGGCTTGCCCTTTCGAATGCGTTCTTCGTTTTCCCAGGCGATGGCGTCGTCGCAATAGGCTTTGTGGAGCGCTTTTTTGTAATGGTAGAAGATGTCCTCCTGGCAGGCACCAATTTGAGGGTCTATTATGGGGCTGCCCTCTGGACCGTGTCCCAGGAGGTAGTGGAGTATAAACCAGCCGCAGCCAAAAGGTCGAGTGAATCCACCCCGCACAGGTCTAAGGTCCATCCGGCTTCGTTCCTTCATCCCACAGTTTGTTGTACCACTGCTTCAGTTCTTGGCCGGCAACCTTCCTGTACTTTGCTGTGGTATTGAAACTGGCGTGGCCTAGGTGTTCCTGGGGAAGCCGTAGTCCATCGCCGGAGTAATCGTGTTTCATAGCGTGGACAGCAAAGGCATCTCTTAGCCTGTGAGGGCTAACATTGTGGACTTGCCCAGTTTCTGGATTCTTCAGCTTGGGCAAGCCTGCTTTCTCAGCACAGGCCCGAATTATTTGGTAAGCCCGATGCCGATTTATTCCGAATATGACCTGCTCTCCATCGCGCTTTACTGGTCCTCCACGTCGAATGTACTCTTTCAGCAAGCCGAGACTTTTATCGTCCAGTGGTATAACCCTAGTCCTCCGGTGTTTCTGTTCCTTCAATACCGCCTCGCTTACTTTATGGCCGCATCTTGGGCAATAACTGTGGTTCCTCCCAAGTCTGGTGTCGCAATTGGGACAGCTAAACTTCACGCGAGTTTTCAAATGAACAATGGTTATTGTCCCTGTAGTGAAGTCAATGTCACCAACTGTGAGGCCAAGAACCTCCGATATGCGGGAGCCGGTGCGAAACAGAAGACAAATCAGCAGCTCATCTCGTAAATTAGTTGCCGCCGCCTCTAACTTTTGTACATCACTAATGTCTAGGTATGCTTTTGCCATAAGTTACGGTTCAACAAGTGCTTTAGCATCTCATTATTGGTAGCGCTCAATGCATGTCCTGTGGCCCCATCCGTTGTCGATCAAAAATTCACGAACAGCCCTTTTCGTTTCTTTATGGTCCACTTCCATTTGTTCTCCGCAGACACTACAGGGGAAAGTCACCTTGTATAGAGATTCCGCTAATGTATATCCCTTAATATGGCCTTCTTGAAACGCTTGCTGCCTTATCTCCTCTTCCGCTCTTATTTTCACCTCAAATAGACCAACGCCAGCCTCAACTATGTCTGTTAAGCTTTGGCCTTCGACCCTTTTGACTATCTGAATCCTGTCATGGAGTTTCCTGGAAACCCGAAAGCTCACTACTGGGTGGCTCTGTTCGTATTTGGCTCTAGAAGGCGATTTCCTCTTGACACGCTTTTTCATGTGTTCCTCCTGTACATTGTGTTATTTTTCGTGTAATTACTTTAGGCTCCTAATAAGACCTTGTGACTGATATTCCCCAAGAACTATGCCTGTATGGCCTTCGTTGTTTGTTATAAAATTTGGCGAGGGAGACCTACCCCACCGGGCCGACCGGCTCCTCCTTTTTTCGAGGCGAGGTAGTCTCCCCCATATTACTCAAAGACGGACGGCGTGGTCGGCCGCCCCTTTTGCCAAATTCCCTTATAAGATCGCCATAGAGTTTCTTTGTTCGTCTGCCACCCTTTCTGCCGATTTTCCGGTAGAAAGCTGCGCCATGTCGTTCCAGAGTTCTTTGCCCGCCGCGAGCTCCGGCCTCTTTGACATTGAGCACAGGTTTTGATTTTCCTCTCGACATTTTTGAATTTCCGGCATCCAGGTTATGCGCTCATCAGCATAAGAGTATAAATTGATATTGACTAATAGTCTTATAATGGCAGATAATGTCATTATCTGAAGCTGATAGTGTCGGCTAATGGTCTTTAAAGTAAGGAGGTGTACTATGCGAAAGAGAATTGAGGTACCCCTGGATAAAGTTAAAAAATGTATTGAGTTGCACAGTGATGGTTGGAATTTTACTAAGATAGGTAAAGAGGTAGGTCTGGACCGCCGGATAGTGGCAAAAATCGTCAGAAGTCGACAGGAGGCTGAAAGGTTGGAGCAGGTGGCCGCTGCCCGGCGTGATATAGCTGCAAGCTATTTTAGAAAGCACATTGAAGATATAGAGGTAGCTAGGCGCTATTTATTAGAGATTATTGCGCCTCCATCGATGAGGATTGGTATCCATTGTCTTACGACGAATGTAGCTGAAGAGCTATTGTCGTTGCTCAACAAACTCTTCGTGGCTAGAAGGCGTCATAATTTTTTTAGTGTCTATAGGGACTTTATGATAGAGGACGAGATAGCTATGACAGAGCCGCACCAACGAATTCTGTATACGCGTACTGGTGAGAGAGAAGCGAAAGAGACCCTCGAGGGTTTAAAGGAGCATTTACCACCTCTCTGGCCCAAAGTGAAAGCATGGGAGCAAGCAGCAGAGCGCTATAATGCAAGGTTGGGGAATGAGTTTGAGGAGCTCAAGGAGTTAGCTGGTAAGTTAGGTATAGAAAGCTCTGTGAAAGTTTCAGCTATAGGGGCTGCGCTTAAGTTGATTTTGGATGAAGGATATCCCAGCGAAGAAGAGGAGTTTTCTCCAGCAGAGTATCGGTCAAATCTCGTTGTCGGGATGGGGGACCGCCTCAGGCGAATACCGCTCCTTCAGCGATGCTTGAACATACTAGTTTCAAGTTGGTGCGAATTGGAACAGACCTTTGAGGAGATTGAGAACATGATAAGCCCGAGCCAGTTACATAAGGCACTGATAACAAGTCACTGTCAATTTTGCCCGGTACCATAAACATCGAATTTAAAAGCTGATAAGCCGTATCGTTTCGGTACCAGTTATATCCTTATCTAGCCTAAGCCGAGTCCCTCAACGGGACTTGCCCCTCTGTGGTGAGCGATTATGGCCTCCTCAGCCTTTAAGCCTTGGGTGTACCGCCGGCTCATCTCCAGTGACTCATGCCGTAAGAAAAGCTGGAGTAGAAACGAGTCTTTGGCACCTCTCAGATACTGAAGGGCAGCAGTATGACGTAGGCGATGGACTCCACCAGGACCAGTTACACCAGCGCGTTGCTTCAGACGAGTAAACCAACTCACCAACCCCTCTGTAGAGAAGGTATTACCTTCCTCAGTTACCCATAGGCTATCTGTCTTTGTCCTCGACTTCCTCTCGATAAGCCACGACCATATGGCTTTTGCTGTCTTTGCAGAGAATGGGGCAATGCCCATCTTGTTTCCTTTACCGTGCACTCGTACTCGCCTGTTCTCGAGGTCGAGGTCGCTGAGCTTAAGTTTTGCCATTTCCGCCCGGCGCAGTCCCGAATCTATGAAGAGCAGGAGCATGGCTTTGTTGCGAATGCCGGTAAAACGGGCACCGGTTCTAATGTCCAAATCACACACTGCCAGAAGCCTCTGTAGTTCATCGATGGTGTAGCTTTCAATGTGAGGTGCTGGTGGAGGCTTGAAATGGATGGGGGCTAAGGGGCTAGATTCCAGATAGCCTTCCTCAACTGCCCAGTTGAGGAAGCGTCTAAGAGCCCGGTAATATGGCCACGCGGTCGTAGGTTTTGCTTTCCTTGTTATTTTCCCTCCGTTATTGGCTACCTTAAGTTCGTAGACCCTTGTTCCGACCCAAGTTAAGAATTCTCTTAGCCTAACGGTGTCAAGCGATTGTAAATTATTTGGCCAACCCCGCTCAGTAACGTAGATCAAGAGGGGATTTAGAAGATACGTGTAGTACTCGATGGTGGCGTTTGATTTTCCCTCCGCTCGAAGTGAGAAGAGGAAACCATCTATAAGGTCCCGAAGTGCGATGTCGCCATGATGTGACATTTTTCATTGCGGTCGGCCCTGAATTTTCTTATTTTCGACTTATGCAAGTCGTCGCTTCTAAATTTGCTCCAGCTTTGCCTGTCTAGGTGAGGCAAGTAGCTGCCCGAATTTATGGAGCGGGTGAGCAGATTCGAACTGCCGACGTCTTGCTTGGGAAGCAAGCATTCTGCCACTGAATTACACCCGCCAAAATCAGCTTCATTTTAGCCCCAAAAAACAGCTTTGTAAAGAGGGGGTGCTTGCTTCGTCAAAAATAGCGACGAAGCTGTTAAACCTCATCCCAGGCTATTCTATCTGTGCTCAGACTGAAGGTAAGAGCCCAAACACAATAGCCATTGTCATTAACAGCGTGAGATACCTTTATGATTTTCTTAACGCTGAGGGCTTCACCACCGATGTCACCGTGATAGGGGTTAAGGAGATAAGGGCATTCATTCTGCATCTGCAGCAGAAGAGATGCTTTTGCAATCACCCTCATAGCAAAGCACAAAAGCGGGGGCTCTCCGGACATACCGTCAACACCTATATGAGGTCGATACGGGCATTTTGGTCCTGGCTTGAGCGAGAGGAAATAATCAATGTTAATCCATTTTCCAGACTCAAGATACCGAAGTCACCAAAGAAGGTAATTGCCCCTTTTCCCGGTCTCATCTTGAATCACTGCTAAGTGTTAGCAGTGATTCGGCCGAGAGGGCTATCGAGACAATGTTATTATGCTTATTCTGCTAGATACCAGGCTTAGGGTAGACGAGCTACAGGCTGTCCGAAAACTAAAAAACACGATTTTGCTCTCTCACTTCGATGGCAAAAAGGCTGAAAATTTATTATTTTCTCCCACTCGACAACGTCCACATAAAGGAGAGTGTAACGGTTTCTCCCATTTTGAATTTTCGCTCTTCATTTTCAGACACCCTGTGATGGTCATCCTGTTCACAAATCAATGGCAGTTTCAAGATTCGTCGCGTCCGCTGAAGGCCGATTGCGGCTTCTCTATCTTCTACCGTACTCCCCAGAACTCAACCCCAACGAGCAGGTCTGAAATCGCCTGAAATATCACGGCGTTGGAAAACAGCCTATAGCCGGCCCCGACCACTTGAAGCGACTCATTCTTTTCCATCTCAGGAAGCTACAGAAATTGCCTTCTCTCGTACGCTCTTTCTTCGAGATGCCAGAGACTATCTATGCTGCGATTCAATAAGACCATTCTATTATGAGACTATTAGTAACTCTGGTTGTATCAGTGGGTAGATTGGAGCATCCGCTCCAATCTTTCGCCAGGCGAGAGCAGATGCTCTCGCCTACCCGATTATCACCTAGCTGTTCAATAATGTGTTGTGCGGTGTCCAAGACATTAGCGGCACCCTGTCTTTTCTGTCATCGCAAGGAGCACGAGCGAGATGGCGCTCTCATTCTCTGATTTGTCACCTCTGACTCTAATTTGTCATTCTGAGTCCCGATAGACCGGGACGAAGAATCTCATCATGCCCTTTCACCACCGAGATCCTTCAGTCACCCTTTCACGGAAGGATTCCCTCAGGATGACGGGGAAGGCAAGCTTTCAGCCGTCAGCTATTTGCTGATGGCTGTCTGCTGTTAGATATTCCTTTTCATTTTTCATATGGACTTGTATCAATAGGTGTGAGATTGCCACGTCTCCCGATATATCGGGGGACTCGCAATGACGGGGAAGGTAAGCTGTACGCTGATAGCTGTCTACTGTTAGCTGTCAGCTATCCCCCTGGTTGACGGTTACAAGCAGAACCGAGTATGATAACGTGCCATGGCGGCAGATAAGGAAAGGGGCAGCCAAAGCCAGGTGAACCATCGAATGGCAAGATGTCCTGGGGGACGCTGGTGAAGACTCGCAAGATCAGCAGGGTCATTGTGCTGGGCATGGATGGGCTTGACCCTAATATTTTGGAAGCGATGATGGAGAGCGGGCAGTTGCCTGCATTTTCTCTTATCAAGGAGAAGGGGACGTATCGCCGTCTGGCTACCATAAATCCTCCCCAGAGCCCTGTGGTCTGGTCCGCAATAGCCACGGGCAGCAATCCCGGCTATCACGGCATTTTCACATACTCGGTGATTTGTCTCTCATCCAACCCAAATGCGGAAACAAAATATCCAGGCGACCATACTACTCGCTCTTTCCAATATACTTTCCCCAACCACATCAGGTTTGACATCCTACGACGTTTTACTTGTCGTGGCACTCCGAGGTTTAATCCATATGCTCAATGGCTTTCTTAACGGGTTCCTTTCCAAGCAATACCATCGCAAATTGGTTATACTTCTCGCCACTCTTAGGGTCCACATCGTGCCAGCGAGCAAGGAATTCTTCCTCTGTCAACCATGTTCTCCTAAACGACGATGGGTCTTCAAAAACTACAATGTTATCCTGATATCCAATCACAATTGCGTAATGACCATCGTCATAATCTGACTTCCAGTCTTCAAGTGTCATGTACCGCTCAGCCCATGCCTGTAGCAATACAATAACCGGAATGCCATTATCGATATATTGCTTCACCGTTTCCAGAGAAACCTCGCGCCGCGCAATGACTTCAAAGCCATACTTCTCAGCTACTCCAATCATATTCTCAACAGAAGTCCCATCTTTGTCTGGTTTTAGCTCATTTATCAATACGTCTTCCCGGACTTCTACGCCGTAATAGGCCATCACAAGTTGCAATGCCTTTATTCCGCAATCGAAGTCAAACGTCTGTATCCCCATTGGTATGTTAATCATGTGTGTATCTCCTTATCTTGGTATAGGTATCTTCCTCCGCATCTGATACAAGGCTTGGGCAAAAGCTCTCCTGAGCGCTTCCAGTGCTTCTACATTCGGAGTCCCATCTGCGTACATATAAAGCCTCTGGTTAGTTTCCTGCAAAATGGCAGGCACCTTGTTCCCGATTTTTGTCATTGCGTTTATAGAATGTTCACCACATACATGACCATAGACCCTACCGTATTTAGACTCGTTCACGGTCACTTTGACCTTGGGTAGCATCTTTGCCAGTTCATTTGCATAAGTTTCTATGAAAACATCAGGGCAAAAGTAGGTTGGCTCACTATCCTGATTTAAATCCTGGAAGTTCATAAGCTCAATTTGATTATCCGTCAGGCCTTGGGATGTAACTGTAGAATGGCCATTGAGCATGAATATCTTGCCACGAGAAATCTCCACACTTATATCGCTGTGAAACATGTGCAGATATTTTCTGGAAAGAGACTGCCGTAGTTTTTGGTCGGGCTCATGGCCGTGTCGATATATCGACCTACCCAAAATATCCTTGAGTGGTATGCAGTCTTCAATTTTTTCCGGATGCCTGTTAGCCTCGAGAATCAAGCTGCAGTAGGGAAATGTCAATTGTGAATTGCCAAGAATATCGCGAAAATCATAAAGCCAGTTAGTATACCAATCAACATTTCTAATAAGCATTGGGAACTCATTGGAAAGGGAATCAAACGATATCTCATTTGGGATGATTATTCCACTGTGGGGTACTACAACCAGTAAGTCTCTAAATTGCATGGCCACTGTTATCCTTTGCGGTTTGTTAACTTATCAAAAACAAACGTCAACTAATGGCTTGATCGAAAAAAGATAGCACCTGAGCGATATATTCTTTGGGCTTAGCACGGTAGGAACCTACGTGTTCTGCTTCTGGCACTATCCATAACCTAGTATCTGGATTATGGGATGCTCTAGCCAGTACGCTGGCGTGCTCCACAGGAACAGTATTGTCTTGCCCTCCATGGATGATTAGTACTGGATGTATAGTGAATTGCCTAATAGCGTCGATGGGCTTGGGCATGGACAAATCAACGCCGTGTATTCTCTTAGCCACAAAAAGGATACAAGGTATAAAGAACTTCGGTAGGCGGCTTCGCTTGGAAAACTGAGGTTCGACGATATCTGCTAGGTATGCGAATGAGCTATCAGCGACAATAGCATCAATCTGTTTACAATTGGCAGCAGTCATCAGAGCAGTGGCTGCCCCCATAGAGAAGCCGATAATGCAAATCTTGCTCATGCCGCATTGCTTAACGTAGTCTATCGCACCTAATAGGTCTCTCTGTTCATAGTAACCCAAAGATATATGTTTCCCTTCTGATTGGCCATGTCCACGCAAATCAAACATCAGTACGTTATAACCCGCATTCACCATTTCTCGAGCTATATCCAGCATCCTTATACCCAAGTCAGCCCGGTGCCCATTTGCACCATGAATCATTACAACAGCCCGATGGCTATTTCCTGCTTCAAGCCACCAGCCTCGCAATGTAAGCCCATCCCTGCTAGGAAAAGATACATCCTTATATTTCAGGCCAAAGTTATCAGGCTTTTTCTCAAACAGTGTCCGCATAACTTTGGTCATTGAATAGGCAGCATATAACGAAATTCCAAGAACAGTCCCAAGAGCCCCTGCTGTAAGACCAAACGGAACCCAGAGGAGCCTCTTTTTAGGCCAACTGGACTTAGCACCTTTAATATCATCCATATGCTCATTTTACAGCACTTTAAAAGGAGAATCACGCGTGTGTGTCTACCCATTCGGCCGCTATCCGACCCCAGGCTGCATACAGAAAAGAGACCGCACACAATGTTGACCTCGCAAGGAAAAAACATTTGCTTGCAAAAATGGAATATGGTAGACTTTTTAAGCCTGTGCAATCTGAACTTAATGTTCGGAAGCATGAGAGGATATTACACAAATTCTGGGCATTGGAGAGGTAGAAGACACAGCTATGAGAATAAAACTTAAGACCGAGCAATTGGACATATTAGCAAAACGCCTTCGCTTCGAAGTAATGCTTCAACAGCCGCGAGATGTACGGGGCATGCTGGATGTACTGGGAAAAGACATTCCCTGGGATGAAACGGGGCTTAATAAATTTGATAACTCACCCAGGAGACCTGGCAGATTGACTTTCTCAGTGGAAGCGACTAAAGATGGCTATATCTGCGACATACATCCAGCTCTAGCTCAGTATATCCACACCCTCCTGGCTTCCGAATAGGCTCATCTGTAGGCTACTCACAAATAACTTTCTCCAAGTCACTACAGCGGCAACTACTCACAAAGTGTTTGAATATCCCGTGGTAACGGCTATATAATAAAGGCATTCGAAGGGCCGTTAGCTCAGTTGGCAGAGCACCTGACTTTTAATCAGGGTGTCGCAGGTTCGATTCCTGCACGGCCTACCATGAAGCTGGGAGATTAACTGACTAGGTCAGGATGACGAAGCTGGGCCAGACCTAGCAGAAATCAACTGACTACCATAGAAAATAAGATATTAAGGGCCGACCGCAATGAAAGGTGAAACATAATGACAGGAGAATGGCACTTCAGGAAGCTATGGAGGGGTTCCTATTTTCCCTTAAGGCTGAAGGAAGAGCTGATCGAACCATCGACTATTACAGTGACTTACTTAGATGCTTTCTCCGATTTGCGGAAGGCAACAGATGGCCAGATAACATCCATGCCATAGATTCTGGGCAAGTTAGACAATTTCTATCCTGGGTTGGTAGCCGAACTTTCGAGCACTATGCAGGTAATGGCAGCCACTTGATTCGAAAGGCAAAATCTTCCACCGCGTGGCCATATTACAAGGCACTCAGACGCTTCTTTAATTGGCTGCTTGGAGAAGGACTGGTGAGGTCAAGTCCGGTTAGTACTATTCATTTTAAGGCTCCTCCATCCCCTCCCGTTCAGCCATATACTGTTGAGGAGGTTAGGAGATTTCTGGCTGTGTGTGATTTAGATATTAAGACCGGAGCTCGCTTCACTGGACTCCGCAACCGAGCAATGATCTTGCTCTTCGTGGACAGTGCGTTGAGACGTAGCGAGTTGGCTACACTGAAGGTTACCGACATGAATTTAGAAAATAGATACGTTCGTGTATTGGGTAAAGGCAACAAGGTAAGCATTGTGCCCTTTTCTACAAAAACAGCGAAGGCAATCTGGATATATCTTATGGAGAGGAAATCACGAGCAAAGTCAGACCACCTTTTCTTGACAGAAGAAGGAGCCCCGTTCTCTATTGATGGAATAGATAGCTGGTTTGTTAGACTTAAGAAGCGTGCTGGTGTAAATAGCCCGGGTGGTGTACACCGATTGCGCCATACGGCTGCTCTTCAGTATTTGAAAGGAGCCCGAGACAGCTTCTTGCTCCAGTTGTTCTTACGACACGAGTCGCTAGAGATGAGTCGTAGATATACTAAGGGGCTAAAATACGAGGAGGCGATCGAGGCACATCGCCGCGGCGCTTCACCAGTGGAAGGACTAGGGCTAGGCTAGAACAGGTTAGAAGAAGTACCGCTATTATGATGAAGGAAGTCTACGACTGCTGGGATTGCTGGGACGGCGAATTAGTTGATGTTGGCAAAAAGTGTCCTGAGTGCGGCTGCAGAGGCAAGCGAGAAAAGGACCCACGCTTCTGGGAGAGGATGGTACGCTCTCGCCTCTCTAGCCCCGAGTTTCAGGAGCGGGTACTGTTAGCCAGGGAAACACTGAATATTCCTCCCGGGGGCTGGACACCCGAAGAAGCGCCGGAGCATCTTCTCATCAATTACCTGGCTATGGGAATTTCCTATTGCTGGTCTCTCCCAACTTTCCAGAAAAAATTGCTTCCAATTAAAGAAGAGGCTGAGCGACTGATCCTTCTTCGGAATTTGGGTCCTCTTGCCGAACCTGCGACCAAGTTGACTTTCCGGCGTTCGGAAAGAGCATACGCCATAGAGTGGCTCCTCTCTGCCAAGCTCATTAGTTCTCGCCTCGCCTCGTGGCTGGGGGCCGACAACACTTACGACATCTTTCTCTACCTTATGTGTCCAAAGCTCAACCCGCCCAGTTCCTGGAAGTTCAGGCGTGTAGCACCAGGTAACGACCCTGCCCTAGTGCAACTGCATAGATTCATGTCTGCCCTACTACCGATTCCGGAGCGTTTCATGACAAAGCGCGGACTACGCGACCTCATTCTGGCAAGCGCCAGAGCAGCACCTGACACCAAAAGCACTTCACTAGAAGAACAGAGAGCCGCTTTTGCCGCAACATTCCCTGAATGGGGGGCCGATTACCCCAAGAAGCACGAGGTGCGCATGCGCAGAGCCGCACGCCGTCTCCAACAGGAGCAATGGCTGAATCTGCTCAGCACTCTCATCCGTCAAATCTCCCAGCTGGGACAATAGAGAAATCAGGCAATAACATTATGGTTACTACATGGCCGACTCTCACTATTTTTGCCTGCCATAGCCGGTCGGTAGTTGGAGAGATTACTAGCAAAGTTTCTACGATAGGGACAGGCTCATGGTGGTGCGGGAGCAAGACCAGAGGACCGACCGCTTACCTCCTTTTTACCAGCCTTACTCCCGCATGTACTCATCCAAGACAGGACGCTTCGGGCGGCCACCTTTGCGCCCCCACTCTTTCAAAAGGTCGCGATAGAGTTCGGCAGTACGTTGACCGCCGACTTTTCCAATACGGCGGTAAAACTCAGTGCCATAGCGCTCACGGGTAGTGTGCCCGCCCAGGCGTCCCGCCTCGTCCACTGTCATGCCTGCCATAACATCTCCATTCCAGACAATTCTAAGGGAACAAAAATGGGGAAAATTGTTCCATGTCGCATTTGAGAAGCCCACAGTATCAAATGGTGGAATTGGCACGACAGCTAAACTGAGACTTTACCAGTGGGACTCGATCACAATACCAGACCGTTACGGCTTGTGGCGTGACCACGCCGGCAACACGGGCGGCTCCTACCATCTCTAGCGTTTTTACAGTCAAGGTTGGGTGGAGCTGATAGTTCAGACTTGAACTGTCAGCGGAGAGTCTAGGAAGATAAACTCAAGTCTCTTTTTTGATTTAAAAAGGAAACTGTCTCGTCTTTCACCGCGGTCATTTCACCGATCGGTCATATAAACTCTCACTCTTACCCAGGCCCACCAGAGAGGGGGTCACCCGCTCAGACGTCACTACACGCAGTTATCGAGCGACCGCTATAAGGATCGGGGTATAAACATATCTGACCGTCCATCTGACCGACCTTTTGACCATTATGACCGATTCTTTTGACTAGCTCAGGCACTAAACATTATTGTCATTTGTTATCTCTTGCCCAGCCATTCTAGCTTTTGTGTCCGGTATAGCGAGGGAATCAGTACGTAGCTTGAGAAAGTCCGTAGCTGTGAAACTATAGTCCTCGGCTGAGTAGTGGACACAGTCCGTAGCTACTGTGTGGAATTTGGTTTAGACTGGCTACGGAATTTTTATAGCCACCGGGGTATAAATACAATTGGCCAAGGAGAAACGAGGTAAGCTCGTCTGGTCAAGACACAAGAGGATGTGGTCAAGATACTTGAGGTGATGGTCAGGGTGTTCAAGGTGAAGGTGACCGGAGACAGGATTACCTTCTTCCGAGGGAGGACTCCCTTTGTCAAGCCCCTATTACCATCATTTATTCAAACTCGCTATCAGTGACCGCATCCAACATAAAACTAAATAGAATAGAAAAGGGGCAATGTCAGGCGGTAGCCATAACTATGCCGG
>VGNY01000070.1 GCA_016865895.1 Chloroflexota bacterium
TTATAGGTGATATGTCAATATATTTCTGAAAAAACGTCTCACAACATTTTGCCTTGTGAAGGCTGAAATTGTATTTGATGGGTAGATGGTCTAGCTTCGGTGGTAATTTTCAACTGTTAAAGTCGAGTCGGACAATAATAACGCCACCGATTACTAGACATATCCTCAAATTATAGAGTTTGCCTCTATGGAGGGACTCTCTACCTTGGTGACTTTTGGGGGTCGGTGACTGTTGAAAAGGGCCGTGGCCGTGAGCTAAACAGATGGCTCAAGCCAGGCGATGTCATCGAACTTGAAGTGGAAGATATCAGCATTCTCAGAAACCGGGTGGGAGAGAGAAACCGCCTAAGTGTACTTCTACCCGCTGAGCTTTTGCCTATAGCATTCCGTAGGCTTTACTCAGTCCTTCTGTAGGGTCACATTCCGCCCCGTAGTAGGAGATGGGGTATCGCACTCCTCTTTTGTAAAGTTCTTGTAGCCCCTTCACTACCTTTTCCAACATGCCCGGAGGCAATGCCATGACCAACTCGTCATCCTGTGCGTGACCATATCTCCTCTCGCCGTAGCAAGGTATGGCAAGAGCTGGCTTTTTGGTAACGTAGCATTGGGCGATGGCATCAGAACAAGATGATTCGCCGACGCAGAAGAACTGAAGTCTTTCGTAATCTTCGAACTGTATTGCATTGATAAGCAGAATCATCTGTGCCGGATTAGCGTAAATCAGTATGATGTCCGGTTCAAAAGGGTCGTAAAGCAGCGGGGCTAGCATCACTGCTTTAAACTTCCCTGTAGGTATGGTGGGTATAGACCCTTCATATTTCTTGCCATCCTCTTTAGTCTTTACCCAGACTAGGCTGCGGAAGGTACCGTCCATTACCTCTGGGGGACGTTCTGTCAGCCCAAGCATGGCTGAGCAAGCGTGTCCAAATAAATCTTCGGCTGTTGCACCAACTGTCCAGTCAAAAGCTCGAACCTTTGTTATCAATTGACAAAGAGTGGCCTTTCTATCCAGTTTGCGCACCCATTTGTTACTCTTAAGTTCCTTGGGGTCTTCCAGTAGCTTCATTGCCACTGGAAATGTCTTAAGTCGCAAGAATCGCTCTATCTGTTTGGTAAGGCTGCCCCATTTGCCCATTTCTCCTATGAAAAGCTCTCCCATTTTCGTCTCCTTCCAGGTTACTTCTTTGCTCGTGCTAGAGCACTAAGCTCTTGGTACAACTCCCTTACCTGTTGGTTCATTTCTTCCATGGAGCCATTGTTGTCTATAATATAGTCAGCACGCTTCATCTTTTCAGCTAGCGGCATCTGAGCTCTAATCCGACTTCTGATGTCTACTTCGCTCAGCCCGTCTCGCTGCATTAGCCGCTTTATTTGGTTCTCTTCATTAGCATAAACTACAATGTTTTTCTTCATGACCTTGTCGATGCCCGTCTCAAACAGTAAAGGCACATCATGGACAATGACTGCAGCGGGGTTAGCCTCGATGACAGTCATCTGCTGATTCTGTATTTCTTCAGCCATTCGAGAATGGACGAAGAACTCTAGTTTCTTACGTTTCTCCTCATCATTGAATACAATCGCGCCCAGCTTGGCACGGTCGAGGTTCTGGTCTTCTCGCAAGATCTCCTTGCCGAAGTAATTTACAATGTCCTGCCAGGCTGGCAATCCGGGTTCAACTACCATTTTGGATATAAGGTCATAGTCGATTATATATGCACCTAATTCTTTGAAATATTTAGACATCAGGCTTTTTCCTGTCCCTATGCTACCGGTGAGTCCAACAACTAGCACGTACTACCTCCGGAAGTAACCAGCTTTGAACTGCCCAGTCCTGAGTTCATGAATAAGCTCGGCCTCATTATGGATGTCATTTTCAAAGGTAGTAACACAACGGCCGATCTCTCTTCGGCGGTGGGCATCGCTGCCGCCCACTATTGCAAGGTTCAATTTCTCGCTCACTTCTAAAGATAACTCGATTTCTTGTTCGGTCATACGGCCACTGTAGGCTTCTACTGCGTCCACTGACTTGAAAATCGGTTTCTGCGAGCCCTGCTCTGCAGTGATGCCCAGATGGGTGGTGCCAAAGACTAAGAATCCTCGGAGCGGGTGAGCAGCGATAAGTATACTTTCTCTAGAAGAGAAAGAGTCTCTCAGTTCCTTAATCGGAACAACCCCTGAAAAATCCTGGCAAATACCGAAAGCGACGACGTGCCCTTCGATGGTGTCTATCTCTATTCCCCTCAGGATAAGGAAATCGTGCTTTTTTCTCAGGGTAGCGATTGCTTTGGCATCCCAAATTCTGTTATGTTCGGTGAAACATATACCGTCAAGCCCTACCCGCTTTGCCTCTTCAATTGCCTCCTCAGCTTCCATTTCACTGCACTGGGATAGAGGAAGAGTGTGGACGTGTAGGTCAATGACCATAACTTTTTAAATTCTAATTTTTTATGCCCAACTTCTTCATTAAGGGGCTATTGTCAGCATATACGCTGCAGCTATTGCACAAGCGAGGAGTGCTTTCCAGCAGCTTCTTCCAGAAGGCATCCTTTGTAGCCGAATCCTTAGTGGAGACCTGCTGCCAACCTACATAAGTAACCAACTGCATCAGAGAGTCGCAGCCTTCCATAAGCAAGTCGGCAAAGTGGCGACATCCTTGCCTGCCTACAATTCGCTTCACCTTGGTCTCGAAATCAGGGTCGAGCACAGATAAACCAATGGCGTTTTTTAACTTACCGACAGCTTTGTGGCATTCTGAAGTGGTGATTCTCTTCATCTTCCCGCTGATGGCAGTAATCTTGAAATCGGGAAGCTTAATCTCCACATCGAGTTCCATATTATAAATATAGTCGTCCAATATGCCGTGACACTGGAATGTAGTTTCATCTAGTGGTTCCACACTGATCAATCTTGTTCTGCTAAAAGTGAGCATTGTCTTGCTACTCCTTTTTAAATTGTCCTTCAGTTCGGAATGGGCTACCTTCTATATAAGCTATACAGCTATCCAGAAGCCTGGGGTTTTGTTTCAAGTATTCAACCTGCATCTTAATCTCCTCCTCGAGGGTCTCCGGCTTCTTCCAATTATTGCGGATCTGTTCTGCAGTAAATCTCAATATGACAGCATCAAAACATTCGAAGACTAGGTCAGCCAGACGGTTGCAACCATTGGTGCCGCCAATCAAGTCCTTGATGGTTCGGGTTATCCCCGGCCCCACACGCATAGACACTGCTTTATCTAGTAAGGGAATGGCCCTCTGGCATTCTGGAAAAAAGGCACGCTTAATTTGCCCTTTGGCTGAGAGAATCTCCAGTTCTGGCACCTTCACCTCCACTTCTACCTCAGCTTCGAAAAAGGTATCATTAATCGAAGCTCGCGATAACACTGAACCGTTCAAATCCCGCACTGTAAGATGCTTATTTCTCGTATACGATACAATCATGCTCGGCTCTTTAAAAAGTTGCTGATTTTGTCTAAGCGGTTAAAAGCAAGAGCGGTAAATTCACGGTTACGAGTATACTGGCAATCTTGAACCCTGTCAAGGAGTGTTGCCCTTGACAATCAGTGCAGTATGTGTTAAATTTTCCTTATCTTAACGTAAACTGGCAAATGTCTCAAAAAGTTTTGACAAGCAGCTACCGTTTATACATAAACAATCGGTAGGCAACTGTGGCAGTTGGAGCTTTGCTGTTGCTGTAGTTAGAAACCCAGGAGGAATAGTGATAATAGAAACGATAGTACCACCTGAGAAAAAGACCATGAGCATTGGTGAGTTAGCACAGCGAGCCGGATTAACTACTCGTACAGTGCGCTATTATGAAGAGATGGGACTACTTGTAGGGGTGATTCGTGGAAGAAACGGGCGCCGAGTTTATACTGAGGAACACCTTTATCTACTACGCCTTATACGACGCGGTAAACTACTCTTGGGGATGTCACTGACCGAAATAAAGGAGCTGGTCGAAGTGTTCAGGCAGACTGGCACTGAAAGGAGTGTTATCCATCGCAGTATTGAGATCTTAACGTCTCATCTTGATGAGGTGGAAGACAAGCAGGAAAAACTAGAAAGTTATCATACCTTACTGATTGGAGAAATCAAACGATTGAGGGGGGTATTACGAAGCTAGGTATGGATTTAGACTGCGGCACACGGGAGAGAAAGCGATTGGCGCTGTTTAAGTGTTTTTTCCTTTTTGACAGTGAGTGGTACTTGGAGTATATCGCATTATCGGAACACAATGAAGCATAGCCTGAGGGGGTGAATATGGCAGATTCAATTCGTGTTCTGCTAGGCAAGATTGGGCTCGATGGCCATGACAGGGGTATTAGGATGGTGGCGGCCTGGTTGCGCGATGCGGGCATGGAAGTGGTTTATGTGGGGACGCATCAAACGGCGGAAAGGCTGGCCAGAGCTGCCAGTGAGGAGGACGCTGATGTTGTAGGGCTAAGCTTTCAAGGTGCTGACCATATACCCTTGTGCAAGCAGATGTTAGAGCAGATGAAGGCGCGTGGCCTTCAGGACAGACTTCTGGTTGTTGGTGGCAATATCCCTCGCGTTGATATTCCCTTGCTTAAAGAGATGGGTGTGGATGCAGTTTTTGCCAGTGGTACTCCCATGAGCAAATCTGTGACCTATATTATGGAGAATGCACACAAAAAACGTAGTAAGGAGGCGAAATGACAACACAGGAAATAAAAAGCAGGTATTTTCAAGGGGCACGGAGGAAGGAAACCTGGTCAGGAATCCCCGTGAAGACAGTTTACACCCCGGAGGACATAAAAGACATTGATTATGCTCGTTCCATAGGTAACCCCGGGGAATACCCATACAGGAGAGGTATTTATACTGATATGTACCGTGGGCGTCTGTGGAGCCAGCGGCAGATAACCGGATGTCCCACTCCTAAGCTGACGAACGAGCGGCTGAGATATTTGCTCAGCACTGGCGAGAGCGCCATCAACATCATCGGTGACCAGCCAACTCAAATTGGAATCGATTCTGACCATCCCTGGGCTGAGGGTTCTGTTGGCCGGGTTGGGGTGTGCGTTGATACCATGGATGACATGCGGCAAATATTGGATGGCATTCCCCTGGACCAGGTGAGCACCATGTTGACTCTGGTGACACCCATTGCTTTACCCTCCTACATGGTTCTTGCCGCAGAGCAGGGTATTCCGCCTTCTGAGCTTAGAGCCACCAGCCCGATGGTTCCGCCTGTGCTTGGAGCTCCTGTGTGTATGTACGGAGGCAGGGAATGGTGGTTCGATATGGCCAGGCGGCAGATGAAGGAGTTCATAGACAAGCTGGAGTACATGACTAAGAAATATCCCAAAATCTATGTGGCTAACTACAACGCGTATAATATTCGGGAGACCGGTGTTGGGGCTGCTGAGGAAGTAGCCTGGATATTTGCCAATGCCTTTGAAGGGTTGAAGCTGATAACTGAGCGGGGGGTGGACATAGATGTGGTGGCGCCCAAGGTCAGTATTACCTTCAGCGTTATGATAGACATTCTCGAAGAGGCTGCCAAGTTCAGGGCAGCCAGAGCTATTTGGGCCCGCACCCTGAAGGAGAAATTCGGGGCTAAAGACCCTCGCTCGCTGAGGCTGAAGTATCACGTCAACACAGCCGGGATTATCATGGAGCGCCAGCAGGCGACGATAAACGTTATCCGTGCTGCCTACGCTGCGCTGGCAGCGGTCTTTGGGGGCACGCAGTCGCTTCAGGTGGCCGGCTATGACGAGCCTATTGCCATCCCGACTGAAGAAGCGGCTACCCTCGCTGTGAGGACGCAGCAAATCCTGGCTAATGAGACCGGGGTTGCCACTGTTGCCGACCCGCTGGCCGGCTCCTATTATGTGGAGAGCCTGACCCAGCAGTTAGAAGAAAAGATACAGAAGATCATCGATACCATTGAGGAAAAAGGCGGTATGGCAGCAGCTATACATAGTGGTTACATAGACCGGGAGATGGAGGCAGCCTGGTTCAAATATCAGAGAGAAGTGGAGGCCAAGGAACGCATTGTGGTTGGCGTCAACGAGTTCACCATTCCTGAGGAGCAAGATGCTGATGTGGCGGTTTATCTCGGCAAGGTGGATTTTGATCTGGTGCAACGCCATATCGAGAACCTGAAGGAGTTCAAGCGGACACGTGACCAGGCTAAGGTGAAAAAAGCCCTGGAAGCTCTGCTTCATGCCACCGAGAACGATGAGCCTGATATTTGTGATTATGAGAAGGAGTGCTGTAAAGCTGGCTGCACCACAGGTGAGGTGGGTGGAGTCAAGCGAATGGGCATCGGTTTGCCTTACGACCCATTGGGGATATTGGAATATCCATTTGCCTGAGGCGTGTAGAACAGGGTGGATGGGGCAATGACGTGGAAAAGGCCTCGCAGTTCAGAACTGCGAGGCCTTCTTGTATTTACCTTTCCGTTTGCTCCGCTTGCTACTACGTCCCCTGCACTATCCTCGGTATCTCTTGCGCTTCAATGAACTGGCGCAGCCGCTCACGCGACCCCGTGCTATAAGCCCTAGCCCAGGCGTTATATATCTCATCCATCGGTACATTCTCGTAGAAGCCATGGTCTTGAATGTATTCGATATGTGGGTTACCGTCCAAATCACGGGGTGGTAGCATGGCATCGTGCTTGCCATCGAATTCTACGGGTAACAGCCGGTTCTCCTGACATACTTTCAGCTCGAAGGTGGGGGTGACTTTTACCCACCTCCCGTCAATGTGCAGCTCGTCAAATCCGTGGTAGGGAAACAGATTTGTGCCGAGCGTCTCCTTTACATTATCGGGAGCGCGATAATTTCGAATGTCAACAAAATGCACACGGGCAGGTATGCCCACAGCCCGGGCTAGAGTGGCCAACAGAACTGCCTTTTGTATGCACATACCTCCACCAGCCTTCAGAATCCTGCTTGCCTGATAAGATTCAAGGACATCGAGTGGCAGATAAGGGAAAAATTTGGTCTCATCCCTGACGAAATAGAAAAGGCTTTTGGCTTTGTCGACAGCTTTACCTTGTCCTTTAGTGATACTTTGAGCCCTTTCTTTTATCCCTTCGTTGTCACAGTCGAGTGTAGGTGTAACTTTCAGCCACTCATCAACCTGGTCCATCATTATGTATTATGCCTCTTCTTTGGCTCTTTTCATTTCCTTTCCCGCCTCCATAAAACGGTTCAGCCGCTCCTGAGCCGCTATTCCATAGTGTTTATCCCAGCCAGCAAGTATCTCGTCAGATGGAAAATCTGCGCGATGTCCGTGGTCTGCGACGTATTCGATATGCAATTTTCCGTCCAGATTGTGAGAGTGGAATAGCGCATCGTTTTTGCCGTTGAATTCTACAGGGATAATCCTATTCTCCTGGCACATTTTCAGGTCGAAAGCAGGGGTAGCCTTAACCCACTTACCACCGATGTACAACTCGGTATAGCCGTGGTAGCTGAATAAATTTGTCCCCATAACCTTAAATAATCTCTCGGAAACAAGATAGTTTCGAATATCAGCAAGGTGTAAGCGGGCTGGGATAGCGACGGCTCGGGCAAAGGCAGCCAGTACAGCCGCCTTTTCCACACAAAACCCTTCTCCTCTCTTTAGTGTCTTGCTTGCCCGGTAGTCTTCAAAAATCCCCAGCGGCACCAGTGGATTATATTTAATATTGTCTCTTACCCAGTAGAAAAGGCTTTTGGCTTTGTCCTCGACTGTTTCTTTACCTTTGGTTAAATCCACAGCCTTTTGTTTTATGGCCTCGTTATCGCTGTCAATTGTGGGTGAAGGCCTAAGATACCTCTCCATTTCTTTCATGGCTTTGCCTCCAGCACCTTTTTTATGGTCAGTCCGATTTCAGCGGGACTTGGGGCTATAGTAGCTCCAGCAGCAGCCAGGGCTGCCATCTTATCTTGGGCTCTGCCTGAGCTGCCACTGATGATAGCGCCGGCGTGACCCATTCTCCTGCCGGGTGGAGCTGTAGCTCCAGCCACAAAGGCGACCACCGGTTTCGTCATCTTTTCTTTAATGAATTCTGCAGCCTCCTGCTCCGCAGTGCCACCGATTTCACCGATAAGCACCACTGCTTTTGTGTCATTGTCCGCCTGAAATAGCTTCAGTATGTCAACGAAAGTGCTGCCGGGCAGGGGGTCACCACCTATGCCAACGCAGGTTGATTGACCAATGCCCAGGGCAGTTAGCTGGGCAACCGTCTCATAAGTAAGCGTGCCACTGCGGGAAACGACACCGACATTGCCCTGAAGGTGGATTTCGCCGGCCATAAGTCCTGCCTTACATTTACCGGGAGAGATTAATCCGGGGCAATTTGGACCGATAAGCCTGGTTTGCCTTCCCTTCAGATAGCTATGCACCACAACCATATCTGAAACCGGAATGCCTTCGGTGATACATACAACTAGTGGGATTCCAGCATCGGCAGCTTCCATGATAGCGTCAGCAGCAAAAGCAGGTGGCACAAAAACCATGCTGGCATTAGCCTGCGTTTCCTCTACCGCCGTCTCTACTGTGTTGAATACGGCTACGCTCAATATCTCAGTGCCACCCTTTCCTGGGGTCACGCCAGCTACAACCTTTGTGCCATACTCAATACATCGCTGAGTATGAAAGCTTCCCTCACCACCGGTGATTCCCTGCACAAGCAAGCGAGTCTTCTCATCGATTAGAATGCTCAATTTTTGCCTCCTTTAGCTGCTTCTACTGCTTTGCGAGCGGCATCGTAGAAGTCTGATGCCTCAGTATACTTTATTCCCGATTCAGCTAGGATGCGTTTCCCTTCCTCGACATTTGTCCCGGCCAACCTGACAACTAGAGGGAGTTTGATGTTCATTTGATTATGAGCTTCAACTATTCCCTGGGCGATGACGTCTACCCTTGCCATGCCGCCAAATATATTCACCAAAATCGCTTTCACGCTAGGGTCGGTAGTAAAGACCTTGAATGCGTTGACGATGCGGCCAGTGTCGTTGACTGTGCCCGTATCGAGGAAATTGGCTGGCTTCCCACCAGCGTGGGTTAAGAGGTCCATAACTGCCATAGCCAATCCAGCCCCGTTGACCATACAGCCGATATTGCCATCCATTTTGATGTAATTCTTAATACCTAGTTCGTTAGCCTTGACTTCAAGCGGGTCTTCCTGTTCCAAATCGTGAAGTTGCTCGATGTCTTTGTGGCGGAAGAGGGCACTATCATCGAAGTTCAGCTTGGCATCAAGAGCTAGAAGCTCGCCATCAGAGGTGACAACCAGAGGATTGATTTCGGCTAAGGAGCAGTCCCTGGCTTGAAAGAGTTTGTACAGGTTTGTCATCAGGCTGGTGGCTGGCCTGATTTGAGCCGGGTTTAAGTTCATCCCGTAGGCCAATTTGCGTCCCTGAAAAGCTTGGAAGCCTGTTGCAGGGTCAATATATTCCAAGAGGATTTTTTCTGGGGTTACTCGAGCTACCTCCTCGATGTCCATGCCACCAGCTTCACTGGCCATCATTACCGGCATTCGGTTAGCAGTAGCGAAGATAATGCTTAGGTAAAGCTCGTGCTCTACGTTGACAGCCTTTTCTACGAGAACCTTACTTACTGGCACTCCTTCTGGAGTCGTCTGGTGTGTTACCAGCCTGGTGCCCAGCATCTGTCTTGCCAGTCTTTCTGCCTCCTCTGGTGTATTGGCTACCTTTATGCCGCCGGCTTTGCCTCTGCCGCCGGCATAGACCTGAGCTTTGATTGCCACCTTGCCTCCTAGTTCACCAGCTATCTTCTTAGCTTCAGCCGGTGTGGTAGCTACCCCACCTTTGGGTACGGGGATGCCGAACTCGGCTAGCAGTGCCTTTGCCTGGTATTCATGGATTTTCATCCATTTTCCTCCTTTTGTTGTTTCTTGCTCTCGAACTCTGTAGGGACAGACCTTTAGGTCTGTCCGCTTAGCTTGGACAGGTCTGAAGACCTGTTCCTACTTTTGCTTCAAGGCTTAAAAAATTATTGCTGGCGGAGGGGGTGGGATTCGAACCCACGTTCGCTTTCGCGAAAGCGGTTTTCAAGACCGCCGCCATAGTCCACTCGGCCACCCCTCCAAAACCATCCTAGTATAGGAAATAGCATTGTATTTGGCAACCTTGCTTATTGTCATTCCTGAGGGAGTCCTCTGCTTTGTGTCATTCTGAAGGAGCCCCGATTTTTATCGGGGCGATTGAAGAATCTCGCTCAGGATAAACTCCGCGACCGAAGAATCTTCTCTTCTATCACAGCAGGGTAATGTGATGATATAATTCGGGTTCAGGAGGTAACCTATGGAAATCAATATATTAGGAATATGCGGTAGCCCGATTAAAGGCGGCAATACCGAAGCTTTTCTCAGGGAAGGCCTGAAAGCTGCCGAAGGCACTGGCGGTGTTAAGACCAAGCTGATAACCCTGGCTGGTAAAGACATAAAGGACTGCCGTCACTGTAACTGGTGCATCAGGAAGCAGGAAGAGGGGAAGTTGTGTGCGCAACAGGATGACATGGCCGAGATATATCCAGAGTTGTTACAAGTTGATGCCCTGTTACTGGCTACTCCTGTTTATATCGGTCGGCTTTCTGGATATATGGCTTGCTTTACTGATAGGCTTCGTGTTTTTGCCTGGGGCAATGTTTACCAGGGAAAGCTAGGGAGCAAAGTAGGCGGTGCTTTGGCTGTTTCTTGGGGAAGGAACTATGGTATAGAGACGGCGCTGCTCAGTATCCTCTCTGCCCTGTTTATGATGGGTCTGATACCAGTGGGTCCTCCTCATGGTTATGGCTCACCATTTGGGGCTTGTGGACTTGCCAGCGAGCATGGCACAGGGAAGTTCAATCGTGAAGACAAGCTCGGCGTGCTGCGAGACGAATATGGTGTTAAGGGGGCACAGGCTTTGGGCAAACGGGTCGCTGAGATTACCAAGTTAATCAAAGCCGGAGAAGCTACGCTCAGTCACCTTTCCTGACTGCCTCCACCGCACTTTTGATTGACCCACCAATGTAGGGACAGACCTTCCCACGGCCTTGGCTGTGGGGTGGCCGAGTCGGGGCAGGCAGGTCTGTCCGCTGTGGACAGGTCTAAAGACCTGTCCCTACATTTGCCGTTTTTAGCTGTTGAATCTTTCTTACATGTAGCTGCGACCATTTAGGGTCGCTGCAGGCGAGGCTGAAACTTCGCACTTAACAACATGTATTGAGTGCACAAACGAAGCCATGAGACCCTTCGCTTTCGCTCAGGGTGACAGGTGATACGCTCAGGGTGACACTGCTACAATTGTCATTCTGAGCGAAGCGTAGCGGAGTCGAAGAATCTCTACCAAGGGTTTGTAGTGTAAATATATTTAGTCAATGACCATTAGGGTCGCTTCAGGCGAGGCTGAAGCCTCGCTACATTGTCAGTTAAAAAATCACGGCTGGAGAGATTCGAGTATGACTTCTATCTCAGCCTGGCTGGAGAAAGAGTTCACCTTTATTTTCCGAATAATGCCCTCGGCATCGATGAAGAAAGTTCTGGGGATTTCAGTAATGTTGTAAAGCTCGCTGACTTCTCCCTCTGAATCAAGCAGAAAAGTGAATGTATATACTTCTTCCTGACTATTTTTCCAATTAAACACGGTTGCAGTGCCCTCTTTACTAATGGCAAGTATTTTTAAGTCCTCTTGTGACCAGTTGTCGGAAATTGCCTGGAAGAAAGGCATTTCTTTCTTGCAGGGGCCACACCAGGTTGCCCAGAAGTTGACCATTACTATCTTGCCTCGGAAAGCACTCAAAGTCACATCTTGTCCATTGAGGTCTTTCAGGGTGAAATCAGGAGCGCGGTTGTCTTCTTCATAGCCGACCGGGATGATAGGCTTGGTGGTGAATGGCTGGTCTCCTGCAAGCGTGGCTTTATTTCCACTGGCATCCTTCGATACTACCTTGAAGTAATAGGTTGTGTTATCATCCAGTTCAGTCAATGTGACGCTGTGGCTGGTGGTAAGCTTTGTATTTTCTGTCGTTTTCGAGAGGCATTCTTCGGTTTCTCCATACTCAACCTGGCTGGTGGCAGCTTCGTTTGTTGTCCAGGTGATGATGGCGCCTGACTCAGTGATGTGGGAGAAATCGACTCCTGAAATCGTCGGTGGGGTGGTATCAGCTTGAGCTAGTGTTCTCAGACTTCCTTCGGATGTAACTTTGTTTCCGCTGGTATCTTGAGATATTACTTTGAAGTAATAGGTTGTATTGGAGTCCAGTCCGGTCAATGTGACGCTGTGGCTGGTGGTAAGATTTGAATCTAACGGAGTGGTTGAGCCGTATGTTTCGGTTTTACCGTATTCGACCTGGCTGGTAGCCGGTTCATTCGTTGTCCAGGTAATGACAGCGCCTGTTTCGGTTGTTGATGAAATCGGGACGTTTGGGATGCTAAGAGATGTGCTGGTGGTTGGGACTTGAGGTTGTGATGATGTTCCTGTCTGGCTGACAGCATAGTAAACACCGCTGCCGACGAAAAAGCATATCACCAGAACAAAGAGAGTAGCCGTGAGCCTGGCTAAAGC
>VGNY01000071.1 GCA_016865895.1 Chloroflexota bacterium
CAGTGACTGCGCTTCGCCTATCGCCAGCTTGCACAGGTCTATCATATGGACAGGCTTTATACCTCTTTTGGCAACCTTATCAGCCAGAGAATCCCAACAAGCCGGGCAGTTAAACACGCAATACTCAGCTCCAAATTTCACCATGTCGTCTATGTTCCTCTTCTGCACATCATCCGCCAACGCTGGGCCTTTTGCCATCCGGAAAATCTCAGCACAACACAGGCCATTCTCTTTATCATATTCCCGTTCCAGCCTTTCAACCCCGATTAGCCCGAATATATCATCCACAAAATGGTCTGTCTCTGGAACAAGTCGAGCCGAGCAATTCCGCTGGTAGGCCGCCTTAATATTCAACGGCTTTACCAGCTTCTTAAGTTCTTTAAGTTTGCCATATAAATACTCGAAGTAATGAATTGGCTTGAACGGCAGCTCAATGCCGTAAGCCGGCGCCAGAGAAGTGAAGGTGCCATAACATTCGTCGTGAAGACATATAAGTTCTTTGATTCCTTGTTTCTTAATATTTTCCACAATCTTTGGAAGCCTGTCTTTTATCACCGATGCCCTTGCATAGTGAAGATAAACAGCGTTACAGAAGAACTCCTGACCGAAAATCACCGACCAGGCAATACCGTCAAAAAGCTTCCCTTTAACCAGAGTATTGAATTGCGGTAAAAAGCAGAACGATAATGCCTTCTCTTCAACTTTACCCACCATGAACCTGCCCACCGGTTGGCATTGGTTAATCCACATGGTGATGATGGGCCTGGGTGCTGGCAAAATCCCCTTCTCCTCCTGCCGCTCGACGATTAAGTAGAACGGATGGTTTCCGAAGGGACAGTACTCCTCGCAGGCATAACATGTGGTGCAGGCCTCCAGCACAAAGGAATCCTCACCGTTGATTACCTTCTGCCATTCCTCTTTCGCCTTCTTTTTGTCCAAGTCAATATACTGGCACTTAACCAGGCAACTAATAGCTTTGCAGTCGGCGCATTTTGCTTTATCGAACTTCAATTCGGGCATCTCAATATCCTCCCTCCAATATCGTATTATCCGCCAAACATACGCCTGCGTCAATAGTACCTGGGCAGCTAGAGTATTTTCCCTTTCCTTGCGAATAGGGATGTGCGAAACTATTTTTGAAGCCAAAGTCACACACCTAGGCTTGCTTCCCGATAGTTTTTACCCCAATTAAGGCAGTTGCGAAACGTCTGACTTTGAATCTGACAGTTCTGACAAACGATCTGACAAGGGGCTTGGGCGATGAGGGGTAGTACATACACTTGACAGCTATTCCTTTCGTGTGCTACCTTCTGGCTAGCGGACTCAGGAGTGTAGGAGGGAGACAAATGGCACAAAAGGAACGTCAGGATATTATCAAGAGGCTTGAGGGCTTGAGAAGTTCTCGAACTATAACACTCGTAACAGGGGATCGAGCTGTGGCACCCACTGCCATTGCTGATGACTGTCTAAGACCTTTGTACGACCATTTGTTGAGTGCAGCAAAGGAGGGGAAACCCAAGAAGATAGACCTCGTTTTATACACGAGGGGTGGATTCGTGGAGACGCCTTGGAAGATAGTCACGAAAATACGTCAGTTCTGCCAGCAGTTCACCGTCATGATTCCATATCGGGCACACAGTGCTGGAACCATGATTGCTATAGGAGCAGACACCATTCTGATGTCGCCCATGAGCGAGCTGGGGCCCATTGACCCCTTTCTTCAGATACGCCCGGAGGGCGGGAAGCCCGTGCCTTTTCTCATCCCAGACCTTGGAGTCGAGGACGTGGCTGCCTACATAAGTTTCCTGAAAGAAAGGGCGGGCATTACTGACCAAAATGCCTTGACCAATAATGTGAAAGCCTTAGCCGAGCACGTTACCCCGACTTTGCTCGGCAGAGTAGAACGTATCTATTCACATATCCGTGTCGTGGCGCGCAAGCTATTGGCCTTGTGTAAGCCCCCGTTAGCTGAGGCTACTATCTCGACCATTGTTGAGGCCCTAACAGAGAAAATGTATGCTCATGGCCATGGGATTAGTATCGACGAGGCTCGGTTGATCGGGCTACGGGTAGAAGCTATGCCGCCAGATGTGGAAAAGGCTGTGTGGGATCTTTATCTTGACTATGAGAACGCCCTGGGTCTGAATGCCAATCCGGACCCATATTCATATTTCCCAGATGATGTGGCAAACGTTTATGAAGAAACCGGAGCTTTAGGGGTGCTCATGGAATCAGCAGGGCTTGCTCATGCCTTTCAGGGGACTATACGAATTGAACGCGTTCGCAAGATGCCACCTCAGCTGAACATTAACCTTAACTTTCCACTCAACTTGCCTGCGTCGGTTCAACCGCAGACGTTGCCCCAACAGGTACAGGCGATTGTGCAGCAAATACTCCAGCAAGCAGCACAGCAACTCCAAGGCATGATACAAGCGGAAATAGCCCGGCAGGCTCCTACAGAGGCGATGAGGGCAAGATGGGTGGGAGGAACGTGGCAACAACTACAGTAGCAGGCCTCAACTCAGATCAAGCACTGGTGCTCCATATACTCACAGGACCCCTGAGTGCTCCAGTATGATCAGGTAATTCGTATGGCCAAGCCAGCTTCTCTTCCAGTTCCCTGACCTCATCACTCTCTTCGGTGAGAGGCGTGAGCTGGAAGTTAAAAGTCCCAAAAGGCGGAAAATCCACTTTCACTGAGATTTCTATCTGCATACTCCCCCCCTCGTTGCTGTCACTCTACTCAGAGAGTAAATTATAAGCATATATGTAGACTCTTGTCAATCCCTCTGAACTAGTCATCCTCCAATAACCAATAACATTATACCATCACCAGTGTTTGAGTTTCCAATATAACCGTGTCAAGACTATTGGCGACGACCACCGTTTGGTAAGGATGCTGCTTTGGCTTGAACCACCATCATAACAAGCTAGACTTACTTGGCGATTAGTGTGACGACCAGAGATTCCAGGCTGCGTCTCGCTCTGCAACCCAAAATGAATAGTCCTCCCCACTTTGATAACGACCTAAATCGCGTGCGAGTGTGAAGAAACCCGGACCCGGTATTCTTGTATCTTGACGGACTGCAATTGCTGAGAGCATTGGATGTCCCTGCTGAACCTCAGAAATAGAAACTGCCCCAAGCACCGAGAAAATTTGCCGACACTTTCCATAATCTTTATTCCAGTCTAAACCAACCACACCAGCTAGCTCCTTATATGTAATTAGGCTCTTTCTCTGTGCTACCTCTTTAAGCTCTTCGTAGATAGCCTTGTGCACTTCAAACCTCCTTTCCGCATCATCATTCTGGCCGCCTATATTGCATTATAGCATATCGTGGCATTTGCATGGCCCTACTTGCGAAGGAGAGGAGGATAAAGGGGGTGAGGTTGAAATCAATATATAAACGTTTTCCTTTCGTTTTCGTTCTACTATAATAGACACCAGGTAAACTGAGGTTAGCCTGGTGTTAAATGAAGAATATTTAGTACAGCAGGCGGTAAATGGCGACCAAGCAGCCTTTACTGAGTTATATGACAGGAATTTTGACAGGATATATCGTTATGTTTATGTCAAGGTCAGAAATCAAGCTGAGGCGGAGGACTTGACCCAGGATGTATTTATGAGAGCTCTGGAAGCAATCGGCTCCTACAAATGGCGGGATTTACCATTTGCCGCCTGGCTATTCAGGATTGCGCATAACAGGATAATCGACCATGTAAGGAAAGTGTCAAAGGAAAAAAGAGCCAGTCTGGATGAAGCACATGCAGTTAGTACGGAGGACCCGGTGCATATTGCGGAGCAGCACTCTGAAGCACAACATCTGAAGGCGGCACTGGAACGACTGCCTGAGGCTCAGCGAGAGGTGGCCACACTCCGCTTTATCGCCCAATTGTCCATTGCCGAGGTTGCCAAAATGCTGGGCAAAAGCGAGGGAACAGTAAAGGCTTTGCAGTTCAATGCTACGGCATCGCTGAGAAAGACCTTTTCCGGAGAATGGTATGGCTAGAGAACTAGAAGATATATTCAACGAGTGTTACGAGCGAATACTCCAAGGCGAGAGCTTCGATAGTTGCCTTGCCAGGTATCCACAATACGCAGCTAAGCTTGAGCCACTGCTCAGGACAGCCTTTGGCTTCACCTCGAGAGCTTCAACTCTCCAGCCTCGTCCTGCTTTTAAACACTGGTTGCGGGTTCGGCTTCAGGAGGCACAACTCCATCCCAGGCAACAAGAGCAACCACAAAGGCCTGGCTTCTTTAGCTGGCAGCGAGCCTGGGCAGTGGCTTTGACTGCCATACTTGTTTTCCTGCTTACCGGCGGTGGCACTGTAGCTGCCGCCTCAGATGCTCTGCCCGACCAACCTCTCTACCCTGTGAAGCTGGCCACAGAGCAGGTGAAATTAGCTTTTGCTTTCTCCGACACCAGCAAAGCAGAACTTTATGCCCAGCTAGCTAAGACCAGAGCTGTGGAAATAGAAACTATGATTAGCCAGGGAAAGACCCAACAGGCCGCCATTACTGCCGAGCGACTGGCGAACCGCCTTGAGCAGGCTAGTTACACAATCGAGAAGATAGAGACCACCAGAGCCGGAGCTGTACCTTCCATGCTCGCTCCAGAGAAAACGGCCCCGTCGCCGGCACCATCTGTGGCCACCACCGAGGATGCGGCCAAGGCTGAAAAGACCGAACAGGTCAAGGAATCACTAGAAGAAAGCACTTCAAGAAGCTTGACAGCACTGCAAAATGTCTTAGAGCAGGCACCACCAGAAGCTAAACCTGCTTTACAACAAGCTATCGACAGAATATCAGAGAAAGCTCCTAAGAAGCCCAAACAAGAGCCAGGCATTCAGGAAGATGATAAGGACAAGGATAAAGACCAGAGAAAAACCGATGAAGGCCGGGAGAAAGATAACAATAAAGGCAAGGGGAATGATGAGACCAAGCCAACCCCGACCAAGCCCGAGCAAAGCGAGTCTTCCCCTCAGAATGGGGGCAAAACCAGAGACGAAGCTGCACCTTCCACGGTTACGCCTGAGCAAGGTCGGCCTTCCTCCATCAGTGATAACAACACCAAGAACAAAGCTAACCCCGTCCCGTCTGAGCCTGATAAGCATCAGCCCTCTACCCAAAACCATTCGAAATTCGAGAAATAAACGCTAGTAGATAATTAGCAAATGCTCAACCGTCATTCTGAGCCTTTCATTAGCCACTCTGAGACTTTAATCAGTCATTCTGAGACCTTCGCTTGTCATTCTGAGCCCGATTTATCCCGACTTATCGGGATTTATCGGGAGAAGAATCTCACGCTGCTCAGGGTAAACCCTGGACGGGAATCCTTGGTGTCTTTAACACTGTCAAGAGATTCTTCGGTCACTCTGCTCCATCAGATGACACAAGATAAACCAAGGAGGTCGAGATGAAAGTCAGCAAAACGCTTACCGCAGCCCTTATAATCGTGGCCATAGTCGCTAGCGGTTGTGCAGTACAGCCAGCACCTACCCCTGTCATGCCGTCATTCACCATCCCTCCAGCCAGTGAATTGTCAAATCCCAAGCTAGCTATGGCTTCGGCTTACAAAACTACTTCTTTCAGCTTTACCCCAAAAAGCCCAGCGTATTCCCTGCCCCTGGACCTGAATCAAGTAGCCAACTCAAAGCAGATACAGGGTGAGTTCAACCTGAACCCTGCACAGGAAGTCCTGCTAAATAAGAACGGTTTCGTGGTTATCCCGTGGAGCGGCGATGATATAGTACAGCCATACAAGAACCTGAAGAACAGTGATGTCCCTATCTTCGTCACCACCGACACCCTCCTCCACCTGTATCACATTCAGTTAAACGAGATTCTCAAACGAATTGAAGAAGAGGAGTTCTACAACCAGCTTATCGACATGAGCCAGGCAATGCTGAAAAGAGCCGAATCCGATTACCAGGCTTTCACCCAGCCAATGCTGAAAGAAGCCGCCAGGAGAAACGTTGCCTACTTCGTTGTAGCTCTGAGTTTGCTCGGAATACCCTCCAAAAAGATAGACTTCTCCATTCCGAGCTATGTTAAGAAAGAAGTCAGCCAGGAAATCGCCAACATCGAGGCCCACCAAGGCTTTAAGCCCAGCGCCATCTTCAACTCACCGGATTCCCAGAACCCCTATGAGGAGGACTACTCCCAGTACGTGCCCCGGGGACATTATACCCGCAGCGACATCTTGAAGAGTTACTTCAAGGCGATGATGTGGTACGGCAGGATGGCCTTTTTACTTAAGGGAGGCAGTGATGCCTTGATTTCCGAGGAGGATGCCGAAGTCGCTACCATTCAGGCGTCTCTCATTTCCGCCGAGCTGCCCAGTGTCCAAGTCGGCGATAATACCGTCAAAGATATCTGGGGCAGAATCTACTCCGTCACCTCGTTTTTCGTCGGCACCGCCGATGACCTGACGCCATACGAATACTTGACCGCCCTGGAGAAGGTCTTCGGCCGGGAATTCGCCCCCAACCAGCTTGCTGCTGAAAACAAGATGCTCGAGTTGACTGCCGAGCTGGCTCAGATGAGAAATCCAGAAATCTACGGCGGCTCGGGAATTTGTCTTATAGACCCTCCTGTGACCAAAAAGCAGCTCCACGAATGTCTGGCCAAGACCAAAGGGATGAGGCTTATGGGACAGAGGTTCGTCCCCGATTCCTATATGTTCCAGAACCTGGTGACGCCGGCGGTCGGTATGTATGTCGGCAAGAGCAATCCTTTCACCATGAAGATGACCCAACTTGGCCCAGCCAGATGTTTCCCCAGAGGCCTTGATGTCATGGCCGTCCTCGGCTCGGACAGGGCCTATGAGATACTGAAACAAGAAGGAGATACCGAATATCAGGGTAAGGACACCAGCTATGATGCTCAGCTCAAGCAGCTCAGAGATGAGTTCGCCGCCTTCAATGAAGATGACTGGCAGCGCAACCTGTACTGGGCATGGCTCTATGCCCTGAAATCGTTGCTCGATAAATTTGGCAAAGGCTATCCCGCATTCATGCAGACCGAAGCCTGGCAGGATAAAGAACTCAACACAGCTCTAGCCTCCTGGGCTGAACTCAGGCATGACACCATACTCTACGCCAAGCAGAGCTACACCCCTCGTTTGTCATCGGCACCACCACCGCCGAAGCCGCTGCTGGGCTACATCGAGCCCGTGCCCGATTTCTATGCCCGTATGCTCGACCTTACCCGAATGACCAGGCAGGGACTATCTCAGCTCGGAGCTTTGAGCCAGGAAGAGGACCGTCGTCTTAGCAGCTTGGAGGTTGTGTTGGATAAGTCGCTCCGCATTGCCATCAGCGAGCTTGAAGGTAAGGAGCTAACCGACGACGATTATGACTTCATCAGGGACTTCGGCAACAGCCTTGAGAATATAATCTGCGGCGTTGAAGCCGAAGGCAAGGAGACGACTATTGTGGCCGACGTCCACACCGATACCAATACGCCAGAACAGGTTCTTGAAGAGGGAGTGGGCTATGTTGACCTCATACTTATAGCTTACAAAGTCCCTGACGGCAGAATTATCATCGGCGCCGGTCCAACATTAAGCTATTACGAGTTCAAGCAGCCCATCAACAACCGCCTCACCGACGAGGCTTGGAAAGAGATGCTTAAGTCAGGCAAGTCACCACCACGACCTGCCTGGGCAAGCAGCTTTTACCAACCATAACCTGGGCACAACCCTGCAACCCCACCAAATCCCAAACAGTATCAAAATCCAAGCTAGCCAAATTCGAAACATCCCGGGGCTCCCCAAAATGTCATTGCGAGGCGAAGCCGAAGCAATCTCGGTGGAGAAGTGGTGGTGAGACATGACTAGACGTCTCGATTCACTTATGTTTGTGGTTTTGGATTTGTTTAGAGATTAGAAATTCGAAATTAGGTTTTTTTACTAGCAAGACATATAGCCGCGGGGCTTTGGTTTCGCTCAACCTCCTGCTCCACCGAGCATAAACCTTTTCCTCATTTCTTCGTTATTAACTAGCGACAGGACGGAATTCTGCACAGAAAACCATTCTGTCAGAAAGCAATACAAAAAGGAGGTTCAAGAATATGAAAAAATGGAGCATGCTATTGATGATAGCCCTCGTTGCACTAATCATACCTGCATCTACGGCTATGGTCAACGCCCAGGGGGAACTCAGCATCAGCAAAGAGGCAGACAAAACCTCAGCCTCTGTGGGTGAAACAATCACCTACACTTATACCATTACCAACGAAACCGACAATGTCACTATCAGTAATATCATCCTGAAAGATGATAAGCTGGGGACAATCTCGCTGAATGGGAATGACAACATAACGCTTGCCGCCGGCGATAATGTGACGGCTACCGCTACCTACACAGTGAAAGAAAACGACCTTCCAGGCCCACTGGTCAATACCGCTACCGTTTCAGGCACCGACCCTGATGGTGATACCATTACCGATGATGCCTCATTTGAAGTTAAACTAACATATAACAAGCGCCTTTTGACCAAGGCTACAATACTCAGGCTCAGCGGAGTACCAGGCAAAGGCATTTTGGATGCGCCGGGATTACAGAAGTTGTTTAATCCAAAATCCCAGGCTGCTGAACATGCTGGCAAGAAGGACAAGGATAAGGAAAAAGAACAGCTCAGGATAAGGCAGATGACGGAGAACCAGGGCGCTGCTACAGGACAGCTCAAGATAAGACAGAGGGTAGAGAACCAGCCTTAATCAAAATCAACAAACGTTCGATTACTATCCAGCCCCCCAGCCTCAGGGCGACCTTTCAAAGGTCGCCCTATTTCATTCTGCCCACCGATATCACATACAGCGGGACTTCATCTGGAGACATGCCAATGATTTTGGCCACTGCAGCATCCTCAAAGGCACCAATGGTCACCACACCCAGGTCCAGAGCAGTCGCTTGAAGACAGATATTCTGGGCAGCATGACCAACCTCGATGTGGACGTACCTTTCGCCTCTGGAGCCATACTTTGCTGTCGTCCGCTTGTAGACAGCAGCAATAACAATATCTATGGCCGCATCGGCCACGGAACTCTGGCCCAAGGATGCCAAAGCCAGACTCTTCCGCACATCTCCTTCTTTGAGAAGGCTCAACTTATTCTGCCTGGGGTCGTACCTATAGACACCTGGTGCCAGGTTCTCGACATTTCCCACCGCTACATACAGCTCAAGGGGGTACAGCGCGCCAGCCGAAGGTGCAGTTCGGCCACCCCATGCCACGGTTATCCCCTGTCCTGCCCAGAGCAGCTTCATCACCTCTTCCTGCATTAGAGGAGCGTCAGTATAATTTCTGATTGACCGCCGCTGTCGCAACAACTCCTCCAGAGAGGCAGGTTTCACTGTGGCGATTTCAGCTCTAAGCCTGTTCAGCTCAGCGTTGGCCGTGTCCAGTTCAGCCCTTAGCGAATTACACTCACTGTCTGAAACAGGCGCGCAGGCGGCCATACCAAACAGAAGCACAGCTATAAGCATAAGCATCATCGTGGAAACAGATTTATTCTTTGACATCATGACCCACCTCCTTCTGCCCAGAAGGGAAGAATTGCTCCAAGCCCACTACTCGACAGCGCACTACTTCTTAAACGCTCCCACGGTCTCCAGGTACTCCTTGTATTCCACCATTTTAACCAGAACCTTGGCGGCTTGTTTCCCAGAAGGGTAGGCATAGTGTGAGCCCTGGAGACGAGGCTGGTCTTGCTCAAAAAATGTGGTGGTAAGCACCGGCTTCTTGCAGTCTTCCACCCATTGCTCGGCTAATGCCACTAAAAAACGAGTGATCGCTTCATGAGTAGTGGGTGGGTTTTGAATTCCCATCTCCGCCAGGGCGGCAGAGCCGGGTGGCAGAAATGCGCTGATGAGCATCGGTGCATTAAGCCTTCCAGAGGCAATAGCAGAGGCAACCAAATGCGTCAGTTCATCAACTTCTTCTTCATTGTAAAGGCCCATAATCACAGAAACACCGGCAACGACAGGACGTATTGCTTTGCCAATCTCTGCAGTATCTTTCAAACTGACCGCCCTGGTAAATGATATGGCAAGCTCACGGAACTGTTCCCTTGAGGGAACCCACGAGGCAACTCCTTCCGCGTAGCCGGTGTCTGCGGAGAGGAATAGCGAAGCGAAAATGGAAAAGCCACCAAACCCCATAAAAATCAGCGAATCGACCTCATCCACTCTCAACAGCTTCACTGGAGCCGTGAGAAAGGTAATGAAGTTCCTATCTCCAGCGGGGTCAACAGGGTTGCCATGACTCCACCGCGGGGGAAAAACCTTATCAAGAGCGGTAATAACTTTGTCAGGCAACTTGACCACGTTGAGTCCTTCTGTGGCACAAGCCTCGGCACACAGAACGCCGTAGCTTCCGCCAGGGGTCAGGATGGCAACGTTTCTACCTCTGGGGAGCGGCTGGGTGATAAATCCGATGGCGATATCCAGTAACTCCTCTGGACTCTCAACCCGCGTCACCCCGATGCTTTTGAACGCTGCCTCATAAGCCTCATCAGAGCCCGCCAGCGCACCGGAATGAGACACTATCGCCTTAGCACCGGCCTCCGTTTTGCCCGGCTTCAGGACAATGACCGGTTTCTTCGGTGTCACTTTCTTCACCTTCTCCAAGAAACGCCCACCATCAACCAGACCCTCTATGTATGCCAGAATGACCTTTACCTGCGGGTCATCACCGAAATACTCGATGTAGTCCTCAATCTGTATATCCGCAGCGCAGCCACAACTTACATAGCGATGAAAACCTACTCCTCGCATGTACCCGGATGTGACGACGGCACCACCAACGTTTCCCCCTTGTGATACAAAGGCCAAGGGCCCATCTTTAACCGGCAATGGAAACATAAATGCCCTCAATTCAGATGAGGCACTCCAAAAGCCCATGCAGTTAGGACCGATGAAACGAATACCGCCTTTTCTGGCAATCCGCAACACCTCGTCCTGCAGCTTCTTTCCCTCTTCTCCAGTCTCGGCAAAGCCGGCGGTAATAATGACACCGGCCTTAACCCCCTTGGCCACACAGTCCTCCATCACCTCGGCGACGTTAGGTGCCGGTATAACGAAGACAGCCAAATCAACCGGGCCCGGTATATCGGTTACTCTAACATACGCCTTATGGCCCAGGACTTCGCTTTCCTTGTTGTTCACCGGGTAAACTGGCCCGCGAAAACCATCCAGCGCACTGGTGAACGTGGAGTATCCCCACTTGTTCCAGTTATTTGTTGCCCCGATTACGGCAACAGATTTGGGATTAAACAACGGTTCCAACTCTTCAACTATAGATCGGCCCATTTACTGCCCCCTCTGTAGCATTCAGCAATGTAACACAAAGGATAGCAGAATGCTTCAGTCCATTCAACAGAGATTGTTTAGCCACGCTTCTCCGTCATTGCGAACTCTCCCTTTCATGTCATTGCAAGCCCTGTGCCTTTTGTCATCCTGAGCAAAGCGAAGGATCTCATCGTTGTCCGCCACCCATCGAGATTGCCACAATCAGCTCACTAATGTAAACTTTAGAGGCGTTAGTTCGTTTTGTTATGTAGTGCGAGGCTTTATCCCGACCAGTCGGGATAAAGCCTCGCCTGGTAGCTTCACAAGGAGGCACAAAGTGAATAAACTGATTAAAATCGCGATACCTATACTTCTAATTCTGATTCTGGTTTTGACTGCTGGCTGCGCTGCCAAACAAGCAACAGTTCCACCACCAGAACCACCAGCATCATCTGGGGTGGTTAAGGAGTACATTTACGGCGGTGAATCCCGCGCTGTTCCCGAGGAATCTAACCAGGCAGAAACAGACCGCAGGCTGGTGAAGACCGGCTACTTACTAATGGTCTTATAATAGTCTGGAAATATTCACCTCAATATGGTATTGTTGGAGAATGAGAAATAATGATGCGCGACGGCTTACACATGGCGAACTCACGGAGCTGCGGAAACGAGGAGTATCCGCAGTTCAGGACGGACAACCGGCAACGCTGGTGGCGAAGGTGCTTGGAGTGCAGAGGTCGACCCTGTTCGGCTGGTTTGCTCTTTATCGCCGAGGGGGATGGGACGCCCTGGATGCTCGCAAGCGTGGTGGTCGCCCACCCAAACTGACAGCCAAGATGATGGAATGGATTTATGAAACTGTGACGATGAAAGACCCACGACAACTGAAGTTTCCCTTTGCGCTGTGGACGAGTCTCATGGTAGCTGAATTGATCCGACGCCAGTTCAACATTCATCTCAGCAAAGCATCGGTATGTCGACTGATGAATCAACTTGGCCTCAGCCCTCAGAAGCCACTCTGGCGTGCTTTTCAGAAAAATGCTGAACGTGTTGCGATATGGATCAAAGAGGAATATCCGCAG
>VGNY01000072.1 GCA_016865895.1 Chloroflexota bacterium
ACCTGCTGAGGCTGTTGCCCCATCATCTGCTGCAATTCCCTGCCGACAAGGCAATTGAATTTCTGGTCGGTACCACCGAATTCGACATCAGCTTCAATAGCTACTGAATCATAAGCCTGAAGCAAAGGATAAAGCAGTTCGGTGATGGCGATAGGACGCCCTGAGCTGTACCGCTTTCCAAAATCCTCTCTGGCTAGAAACTGAGCAACGGTGAACTTGCTGGTAAGCTTGATTACATCATCAAGGCCAAACTTGCTAAACCATTCGCTCTGCCATCTCACCTCTGTCTTATCTTCATCAACCACTTTGAAGAATTGTTTCATATAGGTTTCAGCATTAGTCCGCACCTCCTCCGCAGAGAGCATTGAGCGTGTAGCTGACTGACCACTGGGGTCGCCAATCTGGGCTGTCCAGTCACCGACAATAAGGATAACGCGGTGACCCAACTCCTGGAACTGGCGCAATTTCCGCAAGCCAACCACATGCCCCAGATGTATATCCGGACAACTGGGGTCAAAACCTTGTTTCAATCTCAGTGGTTTCCCCGATTCAAGTAGCTTCACCAACTCAGCTTCAACTATGGTCTCAGCTACTGCACGCTTTAACAGCCATTCAAAATCAGGACTGGCCATGTTATAAGTCAGACCCCCAATTATTTCATCCGTTTGCTTAGAATTTGCCTTGCCTGTTCTACATCCCTATCCATTTGAGACTTTAGTTCCTCCACAGTATCAAAGCGCTTTTCGTCTCTCAGCTTATCTACAAGGTCAATCGTGAGCCTTTGTCCGAGCAGCTCTCCTTCATAGTCAAGGAGATAGGTTTCCACCAAGCGCTTACCACTCCCAAAAGTAGGACGCACACCAATGTTGGTTACCGAAGGCATAAGTTCATGACCAACATGGGCGATAGTAACATAAACACCATCGTCGGGCAACGCCTGCCCCGGGTTTATATCCAGATTAGCCGTAGGGAAGCCCAAGGTTCTGCCTCTTCTATCCCCACTCACAATTTGCCCACTGAGACTGAAAGGTCGTCCGAATAGCTTTTCCACCTTTTTCATCTCGCCTCGAGCCAAAGCCTGACGAATAGCACTACTGCTTACCACCTGACCATTAAGAACCACCGATGGTATGACTTCGATACTAAATCCCATTTCTTGCCCCAGAAGTCGGAGCTTCTCAGCATTGCCTTCTCTATCTCTACCCAGAGCAAAGTCAGGGCCAACTATCAAGCCGCGCATGTTCAGATGCTTCATGAGTAGTCTAACAAATTCTCGGGCAGTAAGCTGCGCTAATTCAGGAGTAAAGGACAGTACAACGACCACATTTATCCCCAGGTCTCGAAGCAAGTTGATTCTAATATCCAAATCATTCAGCCAGGAGATTTTATTCTCTGCGGACAATACTGTACGCGGGTGAGATTTGAAAGTAACTACACCGCTGAGCCAGTTCTTTCTCCGAGCTTTGTTCTTTAAATAAGTCAACAAGCGCCGATGTCCCAGATGAACGCCATCGAAGACACCTATCGTGAGCAACGTCTCTTTTTCTGGCTTTACACTAGCCAGCTCTTCTTCAATCTGCATGGCTGAATCTTCCAATCACTTGTAGAACTGCAAAACCTAAGATCTTATTTCTAAGAAGGACTAGCCAGACATCGCCCCATAGCCTCAGCCACCGGTTTTAGTTGTGACATAAGCATCTGGAAATTTTCAAATGTGAGCGACTGAGCACCATCCTTAAGGGCGGCATCTGGATGAGGGTGAACCTCAACCATTATTCCATCAGCCCCAGCAGCTACTGCAGCTAGAGCCATAGGAATGACCAAATACCACTTACCGGTGCCATGACTCGGGTCAGCGATAATCGGTAAATGGCTAACTTTCTCAATTACTGGAATCGCGCTTATATCCAGAGTGTTGCGAGTGTAGGTTTCAAAGGTTCTGATGCCTCGTTCGCAGAGCATAAGCTGGTCATTACCTTGAGCCAGGATGTATTCAGCCGCCAACAGCCACTCCTCAACCGTAGCCGAGAAGCCCCGCTTCAACATCACCGGTTTGCCCGATTTGCCAACCTCCACAAGCAGACTGAAGTTTTGCATATTTCGAGCGCCTACCTGAAGGACGTCAGTGTAGCTCGCTACCAGCTCCACCTCCACCGGCGACATAACCTCAGTTATAATTGGTAAGCCAACCTCTCTCCTTACCTGGGCTAAAAGCTCAAGCCCCGGCTCACCAAGACCTCGGAAATGGTAAGGAGAAGTGCTTGGTTTAAAGGCACCACCACGCAAAATAGTTGCCCCAGCAGCTTTCACAGCTTTAGCTGTTTCCAAAAGCTGCTGTTCCGTTTCCACTGCACAAGGCCCAGCCATGACCACTATTTCCTTACCACCTATAGTAACTCCACCAACTTTGACTATAGTATCGAGAGGATGAAACTCGCGGCTGCTAAGTTTATACGGTTTGCTTACCAGAATAACTTCATCAACGCCAGGGAGCATTTCAAATCTATCACGAAGCTCGGGATAGATTTGCCCCACCACTCCGATAATAGTGCGTTCCACGCCTTGAGACAGATGCGCCTTCAAGCCAGCGCTTTCGATGCGCGCAACCACTCCAGCGATTTCCTTATCGCTTGAACCTACTCTCATTACTATAATCATTTCTCGTCCTCACCCAGCCCAGGTTTTTCGTCGTCCCTGAGTATTTCTGTACCTCTCAAATAAACATGCACTATTTCCTCATTCCTTTTGTCAGTATTGAATAACACCAAAATTCTCAAACAGCGGGGCAAGCTGCCTGGTACATCCATCTCACTCCCGCAGAGCAAGGAAACCTGTGTCCAGCCTAGCTCCCGAGCAGCCACCGCGGGAAACGCAGCATTGAGGTCGGAGGTCGCAGTAAACAGAATACAAGCCACGTCACCAATTTCCACCTCATTAGCTTCCATCATATTCTGAAGCAACTCTTTGCTGGCAGCTACTATAGCCTCTCTGGTGTTTTCTTCTACCGCAATTGCGCCTCTTATACCACGGCACCACAATTTGCATCCGTCCTTATTCTTATTCCCGTCATTGCCCGGAATACAGAGATGAAGCAATCTCCAGAAAAGACGTGAATCATGAGATTGCTTCCCTGGCAACGATACTTTTCTTATGGTTAGCTTAATATCCTACCTTATTTATCTTCGTATCGTCAAAAATTTCCTGCCCGATAGCCAACAAATGCAGTTATGCCCCCTGCCCTGCGAGGCGGGATAGCCCCGCCCCACGAGAAATTCCAAATCCTGAATATCAGATCCAAAACGATCTCAATCAGTCTCTATTAATCTCTATCCCGATTTTATCGGGAGACTCATTGAGATTAAGAGATTAGTTGAGATTAAGAGCTTGGAGAATTTGTCCCGATTCATCCCAATTAAATCGGGATGGGATTTAGGATTTATCCCTGTCATGGCGACCCGTAATGCGTCGCGATAAATCGGGATAGCCTCGCCCCCCCGATTTCATCGGGGTGGAAAAGGGTCGCACTACATTGAAAATCGACCATTTGTAGATACTCTCCTTGCCTAATATGTTGACAAAAGAGTAAACTAATTCCATCAGAATACAGACACTTTTGACCCTAGCGGAGGTTAGTTATGGACTACAGCCAAAAAATAGCTGCTGCACTCGGTATACTTCTGGCCATTATCATGCTGTGTGGTGGCTCAGGATTCCTCGGCTATATTCACGGCTATCAAACCGGACATGAAGCCGGCTACAGCCAAGAGAAAGACGAAAGTTATCAAGCCGGCTACAAGGCTGGCTACGAGGCTGGCTATAAACCTAACCTGGAACAGAACACACACAACGGCTATACCCTTCGAAATCCCACCTATCAGGAGATGAAAGCATTTCTAGCCCAGGATGTTACCAATACGAAGACGTACGTAAAAGACGAATATGTCTGCGTTGATTTTGCCGCCGCAGTCAACAACAATGCCGAGGCTAAGGGTATCCGCTGCGCTATTGTCGATATTTTCTACCCTGAGGGCTACGGGCATACTATAGTGGCTTTCGAAACCACGGACAAGGGCCTGATATTTATCGAGCCTCAATTTGACCACGAGGTAAGTCTGGTCGTGGGCAAGAGCTATTCCCAAATCAACAATTTCACGCCAGCACCTCGTGATGATACTATCAAGCGCTTCCTGATTATCTGGTAATTTGCCTTAATAACACGTGTAGCAGGGCTACTTACAGGCAGACAACTATAACTGCCTCAGTTTCAGAAAGCTGTTCGCCTCGAAGAGGTTTCCCAGGCATAGTAAGCAGATACCGCTGGTCTCCGTCTTTGCTATAAATGCGAATATTGCACTCATCGGTAACGGCCAATGACCCAGCTCCGCTATCTGTCCACTCGCCTACCAGTCGGTCGGGCATAGCTATGCTGATTCCGTGAGTCCCATCACGAATAGTGGCTACTTTAACCATTATGCTAACTTCACGCGCTTGACTCATTATGCCTCAATTACTCCCTAAAGTATTTTAACACATTATGAAGCCCAGCAATAATAAGGAGATGCTGCCCAACCTCAGAACCAAATAATCGCCGCCGGGGCAAAAAATCAAAATTTATCTTAGAAAAGGCTGGTGACTACTTTCAGACAGTTGCGGTCTATGATAGAATAACTGTAAAATCGTTACGGAGGTGGAATATGAAAGTTAGAGATGTTATGACCTGGAATGTGGTTTCTGTGTCAAGTGATACGCCGATAATGGAAGCCAGAAAAATCATGGATGCCCACAACATCCGTCGTTTGCCGGTAATTGACAAGGGGAGACTGGTCGGCATGGTAAGTAAAGAGCGCATAGCCCGCACAGGCCCATCACCAGCTACCAGCTTAAGTGTCTGGGAAATCAACTATCTCATGGCAAAGATGACAGTCAAAGAAGTTATGAGAAAAGATGTGGTTACAGTTCACCCAGACATGTCAGTGGAAGCTGGCATAGCCTTAGCCCAGAGTAAAGGTGTAGGTGCACTGCCGGTGGTGGACGACCACAATGTTATAGGCATAGTCTCCACCAACGATTTCTTCTACAAAATCTTAAATCCAGTGCTGGGAATAGGCAAACCCGGCACTCGCATAGTTGTTGCCAAGGGCACCGATATCAAGAATATGCCAGATATTCTAGAGATTGTGAAAAAACATGGAGCCAAAATAGTCTCCTTGCACAGTATGCCGCCACTAGAGGGCAAAGAGCAGGACCTGTGTATTCACCTCGATATTGAGAATGCAAGCCAGATTATCAAAGACCTTAAAGGTAAAGGCTACTCAACAGAAATAGTAGAGCGATAAAAAGCCTTTAGCTTTGTTCAAAAACAAAAGAGCAGCCCGGCGATTGTGAAGCCATTTATAGCAGCATGAGACTTGTTGCCTACCTGGCACAAACCAGCCGGGCTGCTTTTTTAACCATAAACTGTCTTAGGCTCTACCCACTCTGGAGGTTGCTTACAAACGGTGGAATATTATTCTGAGACCCTCACTGTCATCTCTAAAGGAGCACTTCGCTTTTTCTGTCATTCTGATCCCGATTTATCCCGACTTATCGGGAGAAGAATCTCCTAATTAGCTCAGTGTAAACTAATCGACCGAAAAATCTCCTCTTCACTTTGTTCAGAGCTTCGGTTCACCAGGGTAAACTCTGCAAAGAATCTGTGAGATTCTTCGTCGTCCCAATCCGTTGGGACTCCTCAGAATGACATTAATAAACAATCTCAACACCCAGACCTATTGACAACAATCAGCCAGAGTGGTAATCTAGCATAGCTATCCGAGGTATCAGGAAGAAATGTATGAGTAATGTTGCCATTGTTACCGATAGCGTCAGTTGTCTACCTCAAGCAATCAATAACGAGTACGAAATTGAGATAGTGCCTCTGTACATCCACCATGGAGACAAGACCTATGTTGACGGCATCAATATCACCCCTCAGCAGGTGTATTCTCTACAGAGAGCTGACGAGATGCTGACAACCTCAGCACCACCTCCCGGAACATTTCTGGAAATTTTCCACCGCCTGGCAGAAAAGGCCAAGGAAATCCTGTGCCTCACCGTTGCCTCAACCTATAGTGCCACCTTTTCTTCAATGCAAGCAGCCATAGAGACAGCCAGGAAACAATTGCCCAAACTCCGAATTGAGCTGGTTGATTGCTACACTGGCTCAGCAGCCCAAGCTCTGATAGCCCTGACCGCAGCTCGCGCTGCAAAGTTAGGCAACAACTTGAATCAAATACTTTCAAAAGTTAATCAGGTCATCCCAAAAACTGAAATCATTATGGTGCTCGACACACTGAAATATCTGGAAAGAGGTGGCAGGGCTCCCAAAGTAGGTGCCTGGGCAACCTCTCTACTTAAGTTAAAACCAGTGGCAACAAACCGAATGGGCCATGCCCACTTTTTGGGTATGGTGAGAAGCCGTCCTCAGGGTATCGACCGATTGATTAAGACTATGAAACAAACGGTAGGACTGAACAAACTGAGCGCCATTGTCGTTCATAGTGACCTCGAAACTGAAGCTAAAGAACTGGAGCGTTGTCTGCGCAGTGAATTCAACTGCAACGAAACCTATATTACCGAGGTCACCGCAGTGGTTGCTGTCCATTTAGGACCCGGCTCCATAGGCATTGCCTTCTTGCCCTCATGACTAATCCCCGTGTCATTGCGAGTCGAAAGCACGGCAACCCCACGTATAAAATCCAAGCACCAAATCCCAGGCTCTAAGCTCTAATGACCAAAACACGAAACAAAAATGTCATTCTGACCCTTCTTTATGAGAGTGTTTATTAATGTAGTGCGTCCCGCTTTGCGGGATAGCCTCGCTTGAGAAAGGCGACCCTAAAGGGTCGCACTACATTAGGGAATAAATCATTCATAAATGGCATCTTCCTTATGGTCATTGACAAAATATTTTGCCATCCGGCAAAGGCAAAAAACATTTTGCCTCGGGTAGATTGGAGCGGATGCTCTAGGCTACCCCTTATGCTGTTATGTGACATGATAATTAGTCAATAACCATCAGGAAGGGGAAGAATCTGACTGATGTCCTAAAGCAGAAGGTGAGAACCTTCGCCCCGATTCATCGGGGCTCAAGATGACAGGAGAAAGAGGCTCAGATGACAATGGGGATTTCGAGATTGTTTGTGGTTTGAAAATTTGGATTTGGTATTTAATAGTGGGGGCGTCATGTCCCGATTGCATTGGGATATATCGGGGGACTCGTAATGACAAAATCAAGGGGGGTTTCCAAATTTTAATTTCCTTGATAAACTTTATAGACTACTATAGGAGGATTAGATGCTGTTAGCTGACATCGCTTTAGTGATAGGTGCTTATCTTCTTGGCTCGCTGCCGTACATGCTCCTGCTGGGTCGGGCTCGAGGCGTAGACCTATCCCAGGAAGACGATTTGCACATGGCACTGTGGCGCAAAGTAGGCCGCCTCGAGGGTTTGTCTGGAGTACTGGTTGACATGCTGAAAGGAGTTATACCTATTGTCGTTGGCTTCGCCTTTCACCTTCACCTGGCTGTCATCGCTGCATCTGGAGTTGCCGCAGTCGTCGGCCAGATGTGGCCCGTATTCCGAAAGTTCGACGGTGAAAAAGGCAATACCACCGGCATAGGTATGATTATCGCCCTAACTATGGAGAGCACCGCAACCGAATCCCCTCTCGCCTACTTGGTCTTCATCATATTCGCTATCCCTATACTCATAGGCATCGGCATCAGGACAGTCCCCCGATTTATGGCTTCCGGTCAAACGTTCAGCGAACGCTTCAAGTTCGGCGGTCCGGCAAGCAACAGTATGCCTCTGGGTTTCGCTATCGGCTTTGCCGCCGCACCGCTAGGCTCTTGGTGCCTGGGACAGCCACTGGATATGACTCTGGCTTTCCTGGCACTGCTCATCGCCATAATGATACGTCGTCTTACCGCTGGCCTCAGCGCCGACCTTAAGACAGCTACCAATGTGAGAACTATATTGATTAACCGTCTTCTTTACGACCGCAGCTATTTGTAGGGATATAAATTAAACCTTCTTGAACATCGCCCAGGGCCTCAGTTTTGCCGTGGGCATAAAGAAAGCCAGTATAGGCTGCAATAGCTGCATCACAGAGGTCATGATTCCATTGTTCCAAGAAAGGCTGCCGATTTTTCAACAGGGCAATTAGCTTTTCCCTGAGCCAAAACCGCCCTTTAGCCATATTCTTACGTGGAATAGGCTTGCCAAATAAGCGTACCTTGCTGGCATAAGGATAAACCTCAATGACCTTACAACCTTGCTGGGCAACCTTATCCTTGAGTGCCATGCCTCGATAGACCATCCGCCTAATAATTGACTTCTTGGTGGTAAAGTAACACGGGGCTGCTCTGCATGCCAGCTCCTGCTCACACAATCGCCCGTGCCACGAATTTCTCGACTGGCAGCCACAGCTCTCTTCCAGGCAACACAATCCCAAAGGCAGGCTCAGCGGGGCATCAATGGCTACCACCTGGGGTGAATTGAGGCTTATAGCTGCAGCGATTTCCGTGTCAGCACCTAGCAAGCCGTAAAAAACAATTTGAAGCTTGGCATTCAAGCAAAGGCAGGCACTCGGATTAGCCTCGGTGGAAGTTAAATCGATGCCAAAAAACATGTGAGTTTCTTCGCTTTGGCTCAGAATGATATTGAGTGTCATTGCGAGTCCCCCGATACGTCGGGATTGTTAATTCCCACTCACTCTAACTCTCTCCCGCTAGGGGAGAGAGGACTTCCCTATATCTCCTCTCCCTTGATGGGAGAGGATTAAGGTGAGGGTGAGGAGCGAAGCCCTGAAACAATCTCTACTTACCCAGCCTCCTCAGTATCTCCCGGGCAACAACCACACCGCAAGCCGAAGCCTGAACCAATCCTCGACTGACACCAGCGCCGTCACCAACAGCGAACATATTGCCGATTTCTGTCTCCAAGCATGGGCTCAGTTCTAGCTGGCTGGAATAGAATTTAACTTCAACACCATAGAGCAAAGTATGCCGAGATGCCACCCCAGGAGCCAGTTTATCCATCGCTTGAAGCATCTCCACTATGCCTTTGAGATGTCGAAAGGGAAGGGCAAAACTCAGGTCTCCCGGTGTCGCTACCTTTAAAGTAGGCTCAACAATGCTGTGCCGCATACGCTCCGGGGTCGAGCGGCGACCCTCCATCAGGTCGCCGAAACGCTGCACCAGTACTCCACCGCTGAGCAGGTTAGCCAGCCTCGCTAGGTATTTCCCGTAAGCAATAGGTTCACGAAACGGCTCGGTAAAGGTGGTGCTCACCAGAATAGCGAAATTGGTGTTCCCTGTTTTGCGCTCCGCATAGCTGTTGCCGTTGACCGTTACCACCGGGTCAGCCCCACCAGTAGCTTCCATCATTACCTCACCGCCAGGGCACATGCAGAACGTTCTTATTCGGTCACCAAAGCTCTTGGAGAAAAATTCGAGCTTTGATTCATATAACACCGAAGTCAACTCTTCAAGCACCGGTGCCGGCACCTCTACTCTAACACCAACATCAATCGGATTGGACTTCAAGCCGAGTTTGAGTCGCCCTGCCTCTTTCGTCAGCCAATCTGCACCTTCCCTACCTGGTGCCAGAATTAAATAACGGCACTCCAGTCGCTCGCCTCCGTCCGTTTCCACCCCCATCACCACTCCATTGTCCACCACGATAGATGCCGCCATCTCCCCCAACTTCACTTCAACCCCACGAACAATAAAGTCCCGCATGGCTTTAAGCACCTGGCGTGACCGCTCCGTACCAATATGGCGCAGCTTCACTGGAACCAGCTTGAGTTCTGCCAGAGTCGCCCGCCGCCTCAGCCCCTCTACCTCCTCACCAATGCCATAAATTCTATCTGTGGCACCAAATTTAAGGTAGAGACTGTCCACATAATCAATAAGCTCCCGCATCTGGTCGCTTCCCAATAAGTCACCCAGCCGACCACCTACCTCCGGAGACAAGGTCAACTTGCCATCGCTGAAAGCTCCAGCACCACCCAGACCACTGACCAGATGGCACGGCGAGCAAGACACACAGCCCCTGCCTGTTTCCTGAAGAGGACACTTGCGGGCGTCAATATCCTTCCCTTTCTCCAGAAGCAGGACCTTGGCATTATTTGCCTGGCAAAGCTCCAGAGCAGCAAAGATGCCCGCCGGACCTCCACCGACGATAATAACGTCATACTTACGAGGGCTGTGTGTAATCGTAAATTTTGCGGTTTTCTCGTGATGTTTTTGTAGGGACAGACCTTCAGGTCTGTCCGCTCCACCAGCCTCGGACAGGTCTAAAGACCTGTCCCTACGCCTCTCTTTTGCCATTTCTACCCCGCCCTAACTTGTGGGCCGCCTTTTAGCCAGTTGCCGTGACCAGCTAGCCATCAAAGTCCCCGGTCGGAGGACTTCATCAGCCGCCGAATAGGGGTCAATCTCACCAGCCTCCACCATTGCCATATGTTGGCCCAGTTCCTCGTCATGCTTAATCAGCCTAAACAGCTCATCGGTAACTCTACGCTCCACAGTCTCCATGAATTCACGCCGTCGCTGCTCCTGACGCCGCTGTGTCAACCTGCCCGTTTCTTCTAATGTCTGGCGATGCTTTTCAATCTGGCCGCAAAGCTCCTCAATGCCGACATTGTTGATAGCTTCAGTAGCCATCACCGGCACCTGCCACCAACTCTCTTCACAACGAAGATGCACCATCATCTGTAGTTCTGTGACCAGATTATCAGCCCCGGGGCGGTCAGCCTTATTGACCACAAAAATGTCAGCAATCTCAAACAAGCCTGCCTTCATCGTCTGAATGGTATCACCTGCTTCAGGAACCAGGACGACCACCGTGGTATCTACATTCTCCATGATATCAAGTTCAGTCTGCCCCACCCCCACCGTCTCCACCAGGATGAAGTCTTTACCGAAGGCATTCAGCAGTTTAATTACACCACCGGTAGTCCGCGGCAAACCGCCATGGCTACCACGCGTTGCCATGCTCCGAATGAAAACTCCTTCATCAAGATAATGCTGCTGCATCCTTATCCTGTCCCCCAACACCGCACCACCAGTAAATGGGCTGGTGGGGTCGGCAGCGATTATGCCTACCGTCAAACCTTGCTGCCTTATCACCGCCGTCAATCGGTCAACCACAGTGCTCTTACCGGCACCCGGCGGCCCGGTTATACCTACACAGTAAGCCTTGCCCAAATGAGGATAAATCGCCTTCATTATCCGCGGCACATCAGCTCCATCTCGCTCCACCGTGGTAATCAACCTTGCCAGAGACAACACATCTCCACGTAGCATCTCGTCAACTAGTTCCATTATGAAAAACTCCTTGCCTTCAGAATCATCATCAAAAGCCGGACATCATTCTATGAAATTAACCGCCGTCGCGTCAAGTCTGTATTCGGGAATGTTCAGCAACACTGTAGCCCGTCGGGTAGTAATGCCACCAATGTAGTGCGCCACTAATGGATAAATCCTAAATCTCAAGCACCAAGACAATGCAAAAATCAAAAGGGCGAATTTTTACATTCTCACCTGTCATTTTGATTTTTGACCTTTACTTTTTGATTTTGTTTGGATTTTCCCCCCACCTGCTGCGGCGAATTGACATTGAATTATCGGCTTGCTACACTGAATTCAAAACGATTACAGAGAACAACTTGTGGCCGAAGGACGCCAGAAAACAAGGATACTCATAGCTGACCAGCAGCCAATATTTCGCCAGGGGATACGTTCCTCCCTCAATCAGATTGGAGATATTGATATCTGTGGCGAAGTTGGCACTGGCGACGAGCTTATGTCAGCCATAAACAATCTGTTTCCCGATGTCATACTCTTAGATATCAATCTATCTAGCGGCGACGGCTCAGACCTGGCTAAAGCCGTAAAGCAGCAACTACCCAGCGTGGCAGTGATACTCCTCTCCCCCAAACCCAACGATGACGAGCTCTTTCAGGCAATTAAATCTCGAGTGGCTGGTTACCTAAAACGTGATGTCTCGTCAGAAGAGCTGGTGACCACAATCCGCAGAGCTGCCTCTGGCGAACATCCCATAAATGATACCCTCTTCGCCCAGCCCAAAGTAGCCGCTCAAGTGCTGCAACAGTTTCAAGACTTCTCTTGGGGGAAGGGTGTTGAATCTTTTGTTTCCCCTCTAACACCTAGAGAGACTGAAATCCTCTCCTACATGGCCAAGGGATACCTCAATAAGCAGATTGCTGACACTCTCTTTATCAGCGAACAGACCATCAAGAACCATATAACCTCCATACTGCGCAAGCTCGATGCCAATGCCCGCAC